>CAZYHH010000202.1:0-6053 GCA_964647295.1 uncultured Pseudomonadales bacterium | reverse complement strand
CTAATTGAGAAAATCGCCGTAAAGGGTATGGTGCATGTCACTGGAGGAGGCTTTTACGAAAACATTCGCAGGATACTCCCCGACCGAAGTCTCGCTGCACTAATAGATACCACTGCATGGCAGAGGCCTGATTTTTTTTCTTGGCTACAAGACAGTGGGAACATCACAGAGCGAGAAATGCTAACAACATTCAATTGCGGTATTGGGTACTTATTAATCGTCGATGAAAACGATATTGAAGGCGCGATAGAGATCCTACAAAAAGAAAACGAGAATCCTCTAGTTTTAGGTGAGATCGTTGAAAGCGGACGGACCACAAACCCTTCAGAGATATTAATCTGACTCGCGAATCTATTTAATCGATATACGCATCAAGGCTTTGGTAGTGTGACTCCAGTTTGCCCTTGATACTTCCCATTTCGATCTTTGTACGTTGTCTGGCATCGTTCATCCGACTCAAAAAACAGCATTTGAGCCACACCCTCATTCGCATATATCTTGGCTGGAAGTGTGGTCGTATTAGAAAACTCCAAAGTGACATGTCCTTCCCATTCTGGCTCCAGAGGCGTCACATTGACAATGATTCCACAGCGAGCATAAGTAGATTTCCCTAAACAGATCGTCAACACATTTTCAGGAATACGGAAATACTCCACAGTACTCGCCAGAGCAAAAGAATTCGGCGGTATCACACAGGTCTCGCCAGACACATCCACAAAACTATTTTCACTAAAAGCCTTAGGGTCCACTGTTGCAGAGTGAATATTTGTGAATACCTTAAAGTCGTTCGAACAGCGCACATCGTAGCCATAACTAGAAGTACCATAAGATATAACCTTATCATTTCCTTTGGTTCTAACCTGGTTAGCTTCAAAAGGCTTAATCATTCCCTGCTCTGCTTTTTCGATAATCCATCGATCAGACTTTATTGTCATCGAACCACCTTCAACTTAATCTGACACCAAACTTATAGTTGGCGAATCTGGTTTAGAACCCCACAAATTTGCTGTGATTTTTCGAGCAACCGACCTAAAAACGTCCGCTGACTGGTGTTGGCTATTTCTGCTAACGATCGGATCGCCGGAATCCATTTTTTCTCTTATATCTAGTGATAATGGTAATTGCGCTATCAATGGTATTTCCCATTTATTGGCAACTAAAGCACCGCCTCCGCTACCGAACATGTGACTTTCATGCCCACAATTTTCACAAATATGTGTGCTCATATTTTCTATGATCCCTAGTATAGGGACATCAACCTTACG
The DNA here is from genome assembly GCA_964647295.1 of uncultured Pseudomonadales bacterium. GTDB lineage: Bacteria > Pseudomonadota > Gammaproteobacteria > Pseudomonadales > Azotimanducaceae > UBA4421. The sequence continues at coordinate 4,788 of CAZYHH010000202.1, read as the reverse complement.
AAACGTCTCTATTCCCTTCACAGCGTCCTGGAGCGCAATATCCTGAGGTGTCGTAACAATAACGGCCCCGTCAACTGAAACCTTCTGCGACAAGGTAAGCTGTATATCACCGGTTCCAGGTGGCATGTCGACAACCAAATAATCTACGTCACCCCACAGAGTTTGTAAAAGCATTTGCTGCAACGCACCAGAAGCCATCGGTCCTCTCCAGACCATTGGAGTATTTTCATTAACCAGAAAGCTCATCGACATTGTTCGGATGCCATTAATCATTATAGGTTCAAAGTATTTTTCTTCTCTTACAACGGGCTTTAAATCAGGAGAAACCCCCAGCATAATCCCAATGCTAGGCCCATAGATATCAGCATCCAATAAACCAACTCGAGCGCCTTGCTGTTCGAGCGCCATGGCTATATTGACTGCACAGGTCGATTTACCTACGCCCCCTTTCCCAGACGCGACAGCTATTACCCGGCTAACATCAGCGAAACTTGGTTGCTTTGGTCTCAAAAATCGAAAGTCTACATCCAAATCCTCCACCCCAAGGAATCTTGCAAGTTCTGCCTTCAACTCTTCAGCAAAACCATCAGTGGGATAACCCAATCCCACCTCTACTTTCGTTTCTGAAAGCTTGATCTGAGCTCCTAACTCACCCCAAGTCTGGTTTATAACTGGATCAACAAATTCTTCAATACGCATCTAATCATCGCTCGTGTCTTAATAGTAACTATAGCGAGAAACAGTTATTTATACTCTTTCTTTGTCTGTATCAGACAACCACTCATTGCTAAAATAGCAGCAACAAATTTATCCAGATCATCATGACAAAAAAAATCTTCGTTACTAGTGCTCTGCCAAATGCTAATGGGCCGATACATCTGGGACATATGCTGGAGCATATCCAGACGGACATCTGGGTGAGATTCAAAAAAATGACCGGTAATGACTTGATCTACGTTTGCGCAGACGATACACACGGCACCGGCACGATGATCAAGGCAGAAGAAGAAAAAACGACCCCTGAAGAATTAATTGAAAAGGTTCGCTCGCAGCATCACCAAGATTTCAAAGACTTTTTGATAGAACACGACAACTACTATTCAACCCACTCAGAGGAGAACCGATTCTTTTCCGAATTAATTTACGAAAAACTACATAAAAAAGGCCTAATACTAAGTCGAGAGGTCGAGCAGTTATTCGATCCTAAAAAAGGACTATTTCTGGCAGATAGATTCGTTAGAGGGATATGCCCGAAGTGTTCAGCTGAAGATCAATATGGCGATAATTGTCAATCATGCGGTGCGACTTACGACGCAACTGACCTAATTGATGCAATCTCGATATATAGCGGAGAAACACCGGAACTTCGCATCTCTGAACACCTGTTCTTCGATTTAGGTAAGTTCCAGAACTTCCTAACCGACTGGCTCGACCAGGATACAGTAAGAGTCGAAGTTGCTAACAAACTAAGTGAATGGCTGAAAGAAGGATTGAGGCCCTGGGACATATCAAGAGATGCGCCGTATTTTGGTTTTCAGATACCCAACACGGAAGAAAAATATTTTTATGTGTGGATGGACGCACCGATTGGGTATCTCGCGAGTCTGAAAAACCATTGTGAAAAATTTCCTGATTTGAAATTTGCCGATTACTGGGATGTGAACTCCACAGCGGAAGTTCATCACTTTATTGGTAAAGATATTATCAATTTTCACGCCCTTTTCTGGCCCGCCGTTCTAGAGGCTGCTGAGTTTAGAAAACCCACAAAAATACATACCCACGGATTTTTGACCGTTAACGGCATAAAAATGTCTAAGTCTCGTGGCACCTTTATAGCGGCAAGAAAATATATCGAGCTCCTAGACCCTGAGTACCTTCGTTATTACCTTGCCGCAAAATTAAACGGTTCAGTTGATGATGTTGACTTTAACCTCAAAGACTTTGTTCTCAGAGTAAACTCGGATCTGGTAGGTAAAGTCATTAACATCGCTAGCCGATGCGCGGGCTTTATCGAAAAATCATTCGAAAACACTCTTTCGGCTGAAATAGACGACCAACCGCTTTTAGATAACTTTCAAAAAAGATCCGATTTAATTGCGAGTTACTATGAACAAAATGACACAAGCAAAGCGGTTCGCGAGGTAATGGCCTTAGCAGATCTAGCTAACCAATATATTGCCGAAAAGGAGCCTTGGACTGCCATCAAAGACCAAAGTCGCATTGAGGAAGTACACAAAGTATGTAGTCTAGGCGTTAATTTGTTTCGCATATTGATGATTTATCTAAAGCCCATACTGCCCGACATCGCAGCCAAATCAGAGATATTCTTGAATTGCCCTAATATGAGATGGCAAGACATAGCTGACCCGCTGGTAAATCACAAATTGGAAAAATTCAAGCCGATGCTAAGTAGGCTCGAAGACAAGGCGGTTGAGAAATTAATAGCGGACGACGTTATGCCATCTGATAACCAGAAAGAGAAAAATAACGATAACAAAGAGCCACAAGAAGGTTTCATCGACATTAAAGATTTTTCGAAAATCGAGATGAAAGTTGCCAAAGTCCTCGTTGCAAAAACGGTGGAAGGCGCAGATAAACTTTTGCAGCTCGAATTAGATGTAGGCGAAGAAAAACCCAGAACCGTATTTTCAGGCATCAAATCGGTTTATTCTCCTGAAGAGCTAGAAGGTAGATTGCTTATCGTGGTGGCCAATCTTACTCCTAGAAAAATGCGCTTTGGAATATCAGAAGGAATGGTATTAGCAGCAGGCGAGGACGACAAAGATATCTTCCTACTATCAGCCGATTCTGGTGCCCTGCCCGGAATGATTGTTACCTAATAGGGGTCGATAATGTCCGAACTAGGGCTAATTCTTCTTGGCGCTCTTCTGGTTAATAACTTCGTTTTGGCCCAATTTTTGGGCTTGTGTCCCTTTCTTGGTATCACTCGGAGTTATGAGACAGCCTATGCGACTGGGTTAGCCACAACATTTGTTTTAACCTTCGCCTCTGTCTGCTCACACATTATTTATCACTCTGTACTCACACCTCTCGAACTTGAATATCTCAAAATAATCGTTTTCATCGTCATAATCGCAGGCTTAGTCCAGCTAATCGACTTTGTTATAAAAACGAGCTCGCCTCTGTTACATCAAATTTTAGGTATTTACTTGCCATTAATCACAAGCAACTGTGCAGTTTTGGGAGTGACACTGATCGCGACCAGTCAGGACCTAACACTCTTAGAAACACTTACCTTCAGTATTGGGGCTGCTTTGGGCTTTACGATAGTAATGACTCTTTTTGGTGCCCTTAGAGAAGAGATCATTCAAGATTATGTGCCCTTTCCATTTCGCGGGACTCCTGTCACTCTGATAAGCGCCGGATTAATGAGCCTCGCATTTATGGGGTTTCAAGGAATGAGTAATTGATCACGATACTACTACCCTCAATCGTGATTTGTTCTCTTCTAACCATCCTCACGGCACTGAATCTGACAATACGCAAACATCTTCAACAAAAAAGCAATGATCTAATCGATAAAATAGACGCAATGCTGCCTCAGACCCAATGCGCTCAATGCGGTTATCCAGGATGTAGGCCGTATGCTAACTCTATCGCTAATGGCGAAAGCATAGACCTGTGTTTGCCTGGTGGGCCGGACACTCAAGAGAAACTCGCTACACTGATGCAAAGGACCCCAACAATTAATCTTTCACAGCACAAAGAAGTAATCGCTATTATCGATGAAGAAAAATGTATCGGCTGCTCTTTATGTCTACCTCCATGTCCGGTAGACGCGATCGTGGGTTCTAAAAACCACTCACACACAGTTCTAAAAAGTGAGTGTACGGGCTGCGAACTTTGTCTGGAGGCTTGTCCCGTTGACTGCATAAAACTGCTGAACACCGACGAACTCTTACAAAAGCCGCACGACAGAAAAAAAACCACCTTAACAAGCCAGATCGCCTGTATAGACTGCAATCAATGTGACAGAGAGTGCCCGGCAAATATCAGCCCTCACCTTATACACAAGCTCATCCTAAAGAATGATCACAATTCCTTTGATATATCTGGTCTTGCAAGTTGTATCGAGTGTGGCATTTGCGATTTTGTCTGTCCAAGTGGAATACCTTTAACTGAACAATTTAGATCAGCGAAAAAGCGACTGAATGAAATCCATTGCGAAAAAGAACAAAAAACAAATTTATTGATAAGGTATGAGCGACATCAAAACCGCCTTGCCAAAGATCAAGACAAAGAAAAGCAAAAACGATCTGAGCGACTTGGAGACGAGCGCCCTTGGCTCTGAAAAGGAGCAGAATTATCGGGGATACCATCTTGGCGCTATTGCCAGGGCTGATCGCTATTACATTTGTATGGGGTGCAGGAGTATTCGTAAACCTGCTCATCCTATTATCTATAGCTCTAGTCTATGACTTAACAGTCACAAAACTTAAAGCTAAGGACTTTACTAATTTTACCGATGATTTTTTGACGAGCGCTTTATCGGTTTTGATAATTACAATTTGTCTACCACCATCGATAGAGTTTGGTGTTCTTTTAGTTGCCTGTATTGCTAGTCTCGGTCTTGCACGAGATGTATATGGAGGTATTGGCCACAACATCTTCAATCCAGCGATGGTGGGATATGCAATAGTTTTGATTGCTTACCCAGAGCAGCTAGCAATATGGCCAGGAACCCTGCAAGGCGCTCTAGACGGATATAGCGGAGCCACTCTTTTGACTGAATTCAAATACCGAGACAACATGACAATGTATGAATTC
>CAZYHH010000201.1:0-6077 GCA_964647295.1 uncultured Pseudomonadales bacterium | reverse complement strand
TGGAATCGTTGTTCGCTAGTGCAAATAAGCAACCACTGAGGGACTTCGTGGTTGCAGGAGCCTCTAAGCGTGGTTGGACCACCTGGACGACTGCTGCAGTAGATAGCCGAGTTAGTGCGATCGTTCCCATCGTGATCGATTTGCTTGATGTGGAGCCGTCATTTGAGCATCACTGGGAAACCTATGGATTCTGGGCTCCAGCCATACAAGATTATGTCGATATTGGAACAGTAGATTGGTGGGGCACACCAGAGTTACGGGCCTTGTTTAAGTTGGTAGATCCCTTTAGCTATAAAGAACGCTATAACATGCCAAAATTTTTGGTGAACGCAGCCGGCGACGAATTTTTTGTGCCGACGTCTTCTCAGTTTTATTTCGATCAATTACCAGGCGAAAAATTCTTGAGGTATGTTCCAAACGCGAGCCACAGTCTCGCTGATTCAGATGCATTGGAAAGTATCCTTGCCTTCTACGCTGCGGTGTTAAATAACTATCCACGACCCAAGTTCGATTGGGACTTTGGTTCTGATGGCGGCATTCGAGTTCGTAGCAAAGACAAACCCAGCAATGTAGTGCTTTGGGTGGCCTCAAACAGAGAAGCGCGAGATTTTCGAAAGGACACGATTGGCAAAGGCTGGAAATCGCAGCAACTCGAACTTTCAAAAGATGGTATCTTTATCGCAAATGTTGAAAGACCAGATGAAGGATGGTCAGCGTATTTCATTGAATTGAAATATGAGACTCCGTTTGGTCTTCCGTTCACCTTTAGTACGCCGGTGAGAGTGATACCCGATACATTGCCCTTCAACTATGATCGGCCTAAGAATCCCCGGAGGGGATTCTTAACCAATAACTGATGCAACAGGTTTTATGCTGACTATTAAAAATGCTCTACGTGCGATTTGTCTAATTGTATATATGCTACTGTGCGTGAGGGACCGGTTCGTTATTGATAAAGGCCGTTATCATGGCGTTAACCGCTTCCGGAGATTCCTGCTGGACCCAATGTGAAACATTGGGTAGATATCGAATTGTGAAGTCTTCGACATATTTTTCGGTCCCATAAGTCGTCTCCTTGGATAGGGCAACATCCTCTTCGCCCCATACCATGAGAGTTCGTGTTTTTATAATGGGAAACTCGCCTTTTTTTACGTTCGATCGTGGGTTTTGTCTTATTAGTGCTCGGTAGTAGTTGACCATGGCGTTCAAAGCGCCTGGTTGATTTGCATTACGGCTAAATACATCTGCAACTTCCTGTGGAAACTTTGTTGGATCCACAAATGTACTACGGATCATTTCTCCTATTCCCCTGGCATTATCTCTACCAAGTAGATACTCAGGTAATTTGGGAATCTGGAAGAAAAAGACGTACCAGCTTTTTTTCAATTGGTTCCAGTTGAATGCTTTTTGCATTGACTGCGGATGAGGAACATTACAGATGATCAGATGGGTGAGCGGCAAACGATCGGTTATGGCGAAATGCCAAGCGACAACAGCCCCCCAGTCGTGTCCAATGAGGACGGTTTCTTTGCAGCCGCTGGCCTCAATGATGGCAGCGATGTCTTCAACTAGCGTATCGAGTTGGTAAGAAGAAACACCTTTGGGTTTTGAAGAATTTCCGTATCCTCGCATGTTAGGCGCCCAGGCCTTATAGCCGAGATCTGCAAGCAACGGTAATTGATATCGCCATGAGAAACTGTGCTCCGGGAAACCGTGGAGACATAGAGCTAAGCGATCTCCTGAACCACAGTAGTCTACTTCAAATTCAAGTCCTCCGATCTGCAAAATTTGTGTTTGTATTCGTGGGTCTTTTAGTGATTCTGGGACGATTTCATTCATAGGATGAGAGTAATTTCCTGTTAAGATAATTTGAAATACTGGATACCAGTTTTGAAGTATGTTCATCGTGGTCTCTTCGCCAGGCCTTGTTCCAAGCGCTATGAATCGCCACTACCAACTGTTCTTTTGGGTCTATCCAGATGAATTGTCCGAAGATGCCCGTCGCCCGGTATAAGCTGTTAGGCCTGAGCCACCAATAGTAACCGTAGTAGTTGGCTCCTGAAGAGGGGTTGGTGGACTCTTGCATCCAATCATCCGGAAGCACCCGTTCACCTGTCGCTAGGATCCCTCCGTTTAGGGCAAATAGACCGAGCCTCGCATAATCTCGCAGGGTCGCGTTTAAACAACATCCTCCATATTCAACGCCGTCGGCCTCATCTAACATCCAGTACGCGTCGGACTCCATGCCGAAGGGCTGCCATATTTTTTTATGTAGGTAAGTTGAAAGATTATTGCCAATAGCTGCTCTAAGTACAGCACCGGCCAGATTGGTTTCTCCGGTGTTGTAGTTGAAATGCGTTCCCGGTTGGTGCAATTTTTCTAGATTTCCCATGTACTCGATAAGACCCAGGATGTTTATTGGAGAGCTGGCGACATCCGATTTGGGGTCTTCATAATCTTCATTCCAGTCAACTCCTGAGGCCATCTGTAGAAGGTTTTTGATGGTAGTTCCCCTATAAGCACCCTTGCGCAATGAGGGTAGATAATCGGACGCGAGATCGTCGACGCTGTCAATGTAGCCATCTTTGATTGCGGCTCCATAAAGCATGCTCACGACTGATTTTGCGACTGAGAAAGAAATCCATGGCTTGTCTTGAGCATGACCGAGCGCATATTGTTCAAAGACCAATTCTCCGTCTTTGATAACAATTAGCCCGGTTGTATTGAGCTGACTAAAATAGTCAGCCAATGTGTTAACTTCACCTTTATGTAGGTAAGTAAAATCGTCAAGACTAGATTTTGCGGGTGTAAGGCCTAGGACCTTTGAGGAGCTTGGAATCTCCCGAGTGTAATAAATACGGTGAATGTTTGGGTATCCCGACAACTGTTGCTCTGGCGTCCAGGTCAGGAGACTCTTTGCCGACATCGATTCAAAGGGGTCATTAGACCAAGATAGACTGGCGGATAGCGAAAACAAGCATACGTATATTAGCTTTTTCATGTTGAGTGTTGATCCTTAGCCAAATGACAATCCGATAATCGCGCTTTTTTGAAGGACTTAGCAACAGTTTTGTTTTAGATTGAGTGTTGCTGGAAGTTTCTTCTGATTGACCAATGCAAGTACACTAGGCTTTTTGGTGTCGCGTGGGGAGATAGTATTGCCTGATCCATTGAAACGACTTTCCGCTGAGCTCTTTTATCGTAATCCGCTACGAACTGGAGAAACGAAGCCAGCTTTTGGTTTGGGAGGGGTAGATCCAGAACGCTCCGACCATACAGGGTACCAAGCGGTCATTCTCGATGGCCGCGAAAAACCAACCTCACTTGAGCGTGAAGGATTTAAGTTACTCCAACATTCAACGATGGTGGAGGACTTTTATAACGACCAAGATGTTCAGTCTCGATACTACGCAGAGATTAAGGAAGTTGCTTTAAAACAAACCGGAGCGGCTTTTGCACAGGTTCTCTCTCACATCACTCGTAGTGAAGAGCAAGCACTGAGCGGCCAGCGGTTGGGGGCTCATCGGCTGGTGCACAATGATTTCACGCCGAGTCTTAAACAAACGCTTGAGCCTTTGTTGGGACAATACGATATTGAAAAAGGTCGTATCTGTGTCTTTAATCTATGGAGGAGATTCGACGGGGATGGCTTGCATGCACCACTGGCAGTTTGTGATGCATCTTCGGTGACAGACGCAGAACTTATTCCTACCGACTTACATAACTATGGAGGTGGGGAGGGTTTTCAGGTTGAAATTTACCAGAGAAGCCACCACCCAGGACATCGCTGGTTCTATTTCCCAAAAATGCACAAAAAAGAGGTGTTGATGTTCAAGACCTATGATTCTGCTATGGACCCATTTATGCCAACCCTGCATAGCGCGTTTGATGATCCTGATTGTCCTGAAGAGGTCAGCCTAAGAGAGAGCATCGAGGTTCGGGTGATGTGCTTTTATGTCTAGCGATCACCTTGCGGCTGATCGGTTTGCTGTACTGTGAGTTGGTTTAGCAAGGGACTGTTTAGAAATCTGACAAAAGACCCAGAAGGGACGCTTCGTCCAAGAGAACTGCTAAGTTTGTATTCTCGTACCTGGCCCTATATGAAGCCCCAGATTATTCATCTGTTTTTTTGGGTGGTAGCGGTCTTGATGATTGAAGCGTTGTTTGTTGTTTCGATGCTCATTGGTTCTGACTTGTTTAATAACAAGGTGATCGAAGCAGAGAAATTAGAACCTCAACAGGCTGGGTTGCTGTTTCTTTCGAATGATTACGTTGGAGCAATGGGTCGGGATGAGTTGTCGGAGTCTCTTGATATGCAAGTTCAATCTGCTGAACAGGACAACCCTAATCGTAAGCAGAATTTAACTCAGCCCCAGCGAAGGGAGGTGTTTGATAGGCTGCTCATTCTTTTTGGCGTAGCAGGTGTATTGCTTTTTGCCTTGATGCCAGTGGCGGCCTATTACCGTATCTGGATACTTCAGCGGATCAACCAATCGCTTCGTGTACGAATGGTGACAAATGCGGAACATTTGTCTTTGAAGTATCACGACCATGCGCGTGCGGGCGATTCGATTTATCGGATCTACCAAGACAGTGCGATGATCACCTCAGTTGTCGAGCAGATCTTGATTAATCCCATTATCGGATTAGGCCAAGTATTCTTTACTCTCTTCGTGCTGTTTTTGTTCAGTCCTCGACTTGCGTTGGTATTTATAATTGCGGCTATTCCGATTTTACTGTTTGTCGCCTGGTTTACTCCAAGACTCCAGGTTAGATCACGCATCGCTAGAAGGTCTAACAGTGATTTGGTGTCTCGAATTCAAGAAGTGTTTTCGAGTTTACAAGTAATTAAAGCAAACCGTTCTGAAACAACAGTGCAACAGCGGTTTGATGATGTATCTCGACATGCAATTGATGGCGCATTCTGGATTAGGACAGAGTGGATAATCATGCGAACGATGGTTGCTGTTTTTGTGTTGGCACTAGTGATTTTGTGTGAATACATGATGGCGGGATGGGTGATTAATCAGGAAGAGACCTTTCTAGTAGGGGTTCTTGGTTTGGTGGGATTTACCATTTGGAACCTCGGCGCTTACCAATCAGCGCAGGGGCGAATGGAAGGTGAGATGGTTGAAAATGGGATCTGGATTGTAGGTATCTGGGGCATCCTGCAAGATATGGCAGTAGGCTTAGAACGAGCCTTTTACTTGCTTGAGCTAGAAGCGGGGATCAAAGACGATTCAAGTGCTAAACAATTTCCAGAAAATCTCAAAGAAATAAATTTTTCCCAGGTGAGTTTTCGTTATGAAGACGATAGCCCGGTATTAAATGGCTTGGATCTTAAATTGCCTGTAGGGTCTATAACCGCCATTGTTGGAGAGACTGGGTCCGGTAAATCGACGCTGGCTAGTTTGTTACTTAGGCTCTACGACGTCGATCATGGTTCTATTAGAGTGAATGGACTCGATATTCGATCCATCCGGGTTGATGATTTAAGGTCTAACATCGCTATAGCGTTGCAACAAAATCCGCTGTTTTCGAAGAGCATTGCGGAGAATATTGGTTATGCGTGCGCAGATGTTGATCAAGAAAAGATTGAAGAAGCAGCAAAGGTCGCGCGCGCCGACGAGTTTATCAATCAACTGCCTCAAGGTTATGAAACCGAGTTAGGCGAGAGAGGCGCTAAATTATCAACAGGACAGAAACAGCGTTTGTCGATCGCACGCGCCGTTGTTAGAAATACGCCCGTACTGATTCTAGATGAGCCTACAGCTTCATTAGATGCTGAGACGGAGATTACCGTCCTGGAAAATATTCGACAATGGGGAAAAGATCGCGTGATTATTCTAATCACTCATCGGCTCTCTACGATCCGTCGAGCGGACCAGATCGCAGTTCTTGATGATGGATACATCGTGGAGATGGGTGAACACGATGTCTTGCTTTCTCTGGCCGATGGGTACTACCGACAGATCGTTAGTGTTGAGTCAGAAGGGTCACTCTCATGAATAATCGAAGATACGACGATCGAGTAGACACGGTATCTAGGATTTCGAATTTCGAAGTGATTAATTTGG
>CAZYHH010000200.1:0-6157 GCA_964647295.1 uncultured Pseudomonadales bacterium | reverse complement strand
TCTTCCAAAATCAAAAACGCTGCTCATCTTATCCGATTGATCCGCAATGAATTCAGCAGTGATTTTGAAATCATTGTCGCTGCCTATCCAGAAGTGCATCCTGACTCAAAAGACTTGAAAACAGATATCTCTTTTTTCAAAGAAAAGGCTGAGGCTGGTGCGGATTCTGCAATCACTCAATATTTTTATAACGCAGACGCGTACGCAAATTACCTAGACATTCTAGAAAAAAACAATATTCAAATCCCTATCATCCCAGGCGTAATGCCAATAAACAATGTAGAAGGGTTATTGAAAATGTCGAAACAATGCAAAGCCGAAATTCCTCGCTGGCTAGAGTACTCACTACTAGCACGAACAAATAGTACTGATCTTAATGAATTCTGCATCGAAATTGTGACAAAATTATGCGAGAAGCTAATAATATATGGAGCTTCCGGATTACACTTTTATACGTTAAATCGGTGGGGAGCTACCTCGAAAATCTGCCAAAACTTGGGTTTTAATACCCGTAGCAAATGAAAAATTTACATAGGCTTTATGTAAATTCGGAGCTCATCCCTGGCGATCAATATACTCTGGACTCCAACGCCTCAAACTACCTGATCAAGGTCTTAAGACACACTTCAGGTGAAAAAATCCAGTGCTTTAATGGGGTTGGTAAAGAGGCAATCTGCACGATTTCCTCGAATAACAACAAAGCAACTCTGGTGCAAATCAACGAGATTATTTCGGAATCTATACAAACACCACCAAAGCTCCATTTAGCAATCGGTCTGCTCAAAGGGCAAGCGATGGATCGGGCAATTCAACACGCCACTGAGCTCGGCGCAACCGATATCTGGTTACTTCAATCTGAAAGGTCTAACACCCACTACAATGACAAAAGGCTAGCTACGAAAACTGAACATTGGCGGAAGGTGACTATTTCAAGTGCCCAACAATGTGGAGAAACTTTTTTACCTAGAATCCACGGACCTAACGATATTTCAACAGTCTTCGAGCAAACTAAAGCAGCAGAAAGAATGGTTTTCGATCCCAAAGGAGTCCCTTTAGAAAAAAATCTCGTCCTCAAAGAACGAATCTTATTTATAGGCCCAGAAGGCGGTTGGAGTACGGAAGAGGAAACTTATTTCAAAGTCCAAAAAGCTTCCTTGTATTCACTGGGTAAAAGAATACTGCGAGCCGAAAACAGTCCAAGCGTCGCGCTTGCATTAGTAAATCACGCACAAAACCAAGCATAAGGAGCCCTAAAACCATTCGTTTTACGACGAGTTACTTTTATAATCCATCTATATGACAAATATCGCTTTTTTAATGGATCCCTTGGATAGTCTTAATCTCAAGAAAGATTCCACTTTAGCAATTATCAGGGAAGCACAACTCCGTGACCTTAGAGTGTATTATTTCACTCTAAACGATTTAGTGGTTCGGCAAAATCGACCTTACGCAAACTTTAGAACCATTCAATTATCTGATGAATTTATCAGCACTATGGATAGTCAGTTACCCAAAGAAAATTGGTATCAACTAAGTAAGGAAGAAGAATTGCCCTTAGATTTTATGCAGATCATCATGATGAGAAAGGACCCTCCTTTTGACCTCGAATACATCTATGCTACTTATTATCTAGAAAGAGCAGAAGAAAACGGCACAATGATAGTCAACAAGCCCGCTTCTCTAAGGGACTGTAACGAGAAATTTTTCGCAACGGCGTTTGCAGATCTCACACCCGAGTTGGTCATCAGTCGAAACAGCAATATTCTGAAAGAATTCTTTTTTGAGCACGGCGATGTCATTTTTAAAAAATTGGACGGTATGGGTGGAAAGTCAATATTTCGAGTTAAGCGAGAAGATTCAAACCTCAATGTGATTTTAGAAACCTTAACTGGAAACAATCAGATTCAAATCATGGCCCAAAGGTATATTCCTGAGATTAGCGAAGGTGATAAACGCATTTTGATGATCGAGGGGAGCCCAGTAGAGTGGGCTCTCGCTCGCATTCCAGCTACAGGCGAGTCTAGAGGCAACCTCGCTGCGGGTGGAACAGGCATAGGGCAGCCTCTGTCGACTAGAGATAGAGAAATTGCTCAGCAAGTTGGACCAGAACTTCTGGCCAGAGGATTAACCTTTGTCGGTATTGACGTAATTGGAAATTATCTGACAGAAATAAATGTTACATGTCCCACCTGCATCAGAGAGTTAGATCGCCAGTTCAACGCAAATATTGCAGGTCAGCTAATAGATTGCCTCCTTAACAAATTAGCCTGAATATTTTGAGCGCTAAAGGTTTTTTAGACGGTGAACCTTCTACTTCTCATCAGGGAATCAGACTAAGTCTCATATTTTCGATCACAGCTCATTTCCTTTTTCTAGCTATTTTAATTGTTTATTCAGAGCTAACCCAGATCTCCCCAAAAAACATCGTGGAAGCATTAAGTGTCTCTATATCACTAAACTCAAATTCTACATCACCCCGAGAAAAAAACTTAGGAGCTCATGGAACTGAAAAGCATAAAAACCACCTTAAACCGCAAAACGATAATCAAAACACACTAGTCAATGCCAAAACTACTGCACCTGCAGAACCAACGATCGACATTAAAACCCTCTCAAATAATAATGCGCCGCAAAAATATAAAAAGTCGATAAATCTTGATAGAGCAAAGAACCAAATAACACAACTAGCAGAAGCCATAGCCAAGCCAGAACATAGAATCCGATACATTCAGCATCATAATGACTCATCACTAGCTGAAGAAAACTATCTTAGATCTTGGAGGGAAAAATGTGAAGAAATTGGACGCCGAAATTATCCTAAAGGACGTCTCGAAGGCCAAGTAACTACAAGAATCTCCATCGCCAGCGACGGCTCTTTAATAGAGGCCATGATAATCAAATCATCCGGCATAGCATCTATAGACGAAGCGGTAATACAGACCATTCAACAAGCATCGCCATTTCAACCTTTTAATATAGAAATGCGCAGAAAATACGATTTCATCGAGTTCATCAGGCTTTGGCAATTCTCAAATGCTCGACAAATAATCTATTAATTGACCACTATGCTACTCCAAAACCATTTCTTAATGGCTATCCCTCAAGTTAAGAATGATTATTTTTCTTCAAGTTTAATTTTGATCTGTGAACATTCGGACCAAGGATCGGTTGGTTTTGTGATAAACAAACCTTCCAATATTCTTCTAAACGAGTTGCTGGCTCAAGCCAATCTCAGTATTAATCGTGATCTCCTCGAAAACCGCATTCTGTCAGGAGGTCCTGTAGCAACCAATCAGTGTTTCATCATTCATTCGGATGACTTCCTCTGCAAAAGTTCAAAGAAGGTTACAGAAGAGGTTTATCTAAGCAATGGCTGGGAAGCGCTCGAAGCTATTTCTGCAGGAAGGGGCCCAGCAAAATTCGAAATCGTACTAGGTTACTCCGGTTGGGGGTCTGGCCAACTAGAAGATGAAATCGCAAGAAATATCTGGATAACAGTACAGGCGAAAAGTGAAATCCTATTTGGCACCGATTATGGACAACGTCTTAAAATAGCCGCCCAAGAATTAGGAATTAATTTAGATTTATTATCTAACATAGCCGGCCATGACTGATTCATCAAGCTTCATCATTGCAATCGATTTTGGTTTAACTCATATAGGATTAGCAGTTGGACAAAGAATAACAAATTCGGCTAGCGGTCTAACCACGCTAAAAGCTAATAACGGCCGGCCAAACTGGAAGGAGATGAACAAACTAATAAATGAATATTCTCCTTCACTTTTGCTGGTTGGATTTCCATTAAATATGGACGGTTCGAAATCTGAGATGTCCGTAAAAGCAGAAAATTTCGCTGCTTTATTAAGGCAAAAAACTCAAATACCAATCTGTTTGGTTGATGAGCGCTTATCGTCAAAGGAAGCAATCAAAATCGCCAATGACCCAAAAAAAATTCACGACTATAACGCTACTATTCATGAAATTTCCGCTTGTTTGATAGCACAAACCTGGCTCGACGAGAATTAACCGTTGAAACAATTCAGCAAATCCATTCTATTTGGTTTGATCAACACACTAGTTTGACATACATGAAACTTTTAACGCTAAAAGACAATCTGTTGAAAATTAATCTCGATATCGAGAAAGCGTGCATAGAAGCTCAAAAAAGGCCAGAAGACGTAACACTGATTGGGGTCACAAAAAGTCAAACCGCAGATATCATTCGCCAAGCCTACCGTGAAGGCATTCATAACATTGGGGAAAATTACCTTCAGGAGGCCCTGGCAAAAATGAAACTACTAGAGGATTTGGATATTACGTGGCATTACATTGGCTCAATACAGTCTAATAAAACTCGCCAGATCGCTAATAATTTTTCATGGATCCACAGCGTCGATAGTATAAAAATAGGCGAAAGACTTAGCAAGCAATGCCCGCAATCCAAGACGCTAAACCTATTAATACAACTTAATATAGATAATGATTCTCAAAAACGAGGAATTCATGTAGAGGAACTTGAGAGCATGGTTACTCATATGCTTCAACTTCCCAACATACGCATTCGTGGTCTTATGATCATTCTTTCAGAAACTACCCAGTCAATCTCGGCATACCGAGAAGCGTCCAAGATTTTCGAGACGCTCAAATCTCTTAAATCCAACCAAGAGAATATATACTGGGACACATTATCGATGGGCATGTCAAAAGATTTCTACGAAGCGATACTTTCGGGTGCCAATACAATTCGAATAGGGACCACACTGTTTGGGAAACGAGACGAGTAAATCGGTGATCATGGAGGATTACGAATTTGAAGAATGACCCTAACAAAATACTCGCGTTTATAGGCGCTGGAAACATGGCAAGCAGTTTATTCGGTGGATTAATCAAACGAGGTTTTGATCCTGAAAACCTCAGGGTTTCTGATCCAGATCAGAATCAACGAGATAAGGCAGCTATACTAGGCGTGAAGACATTCGAAGAAAATTCCGCCTGTTTAAAAGATGCAACATTTGTCGTGATTTGCGTAAAGCCTCAACTAACTAAAACTGTCTGTAATGCGCTGGACCCATCAAAGGATCAAGTGCTGGTCTCAATAGCGGCAGGGATCACAATCTCTAACTTAGAAGCCTGGTTACCGGCAGGACAACCCATAATCCGATGCATGCCCAACACACCTGCTTTAATTCAACAGGGAATCACCGCGTTATACGCAAACAATCAAACAACAGATAAACAAAGAAGAGAGACAGAACAAATCTTGACAGCAATCGGTCAAACCCTATGGGTAGATGAGGAAGGCAAGATCGATATAGTAACTGCTATTTCCGGAAGCGGACCGGCCTACTTCTTTTATTTAATAGAACAGATGATTGAGGCTGGAAAGGAGCTGGGTATAAGCGAAGCAGAGGCGACTAAGCTTGTCCTGCAGACCGCGCTAGGCTCAGCAATGTTAGCTGGCGCAGAAGGACAAGATCATCCTCGAACCCTTCGAGAAAATGTAACATCTCCTGGAGGAACAACTCACAGTGCAATCGAAACTTTCAAAACCCATAAACTCGACGAAATAGTCAAGCTCGGAGTCAAGAACGCCTGTAACCGCTCTGCAGAGTTGTCTAGAGAGCTCGGAGAACCAATATGAATGGGCTAATAACTTTAATCGACCTGATTTTTCGCTTAGCTAGCCTTCTATTTTTGATCAGATTCTTATTACAAGCATCCAATGCAGACTATTACAATCAACTAAGCCAAGCCATCATGAAAGCCACTGATAAAATTGCCAATCCTGTCAGGCAAATACTGAAATCCTACAAAAATTTTGACCTGGCCTCGATCACAATAGCATATCTATTCAGCTTCGGATTTTTTGTGTTGCTTTCCTTAATGACAAACACCAGCATGGATTTACCTAATCTACTCCTAATTTCTTTGGCCCGCGCAGCCGACATACTATTAGGGTTTTACTGGTGGTCAATACTAATAACCATAATTTCGAGTTTTTTTATGCAACAAGGCATAAACCCAGCCATCGCTCTCTTGCAAGATCTAGTAGAGCCTATACTGACACCAGTCAGGCAACTTGTACCAGCGCTGGGCCCGATCGATCTCTCTCCTATCCTGGTTCTATTTACATTGACCTTCTTACAAAACGCCGTAA
>CAZYHH010000199.1:0-6157 GCA_964647295.1 uncultured Pseudomonadales bacterium | reverse complement strand
GAATCTTAGCGGCCCGATGTCAGACGAAGAAATTGACCAAGCTATCACCGGCTTACAAGCAAACGGACTGGCCGAAAATGCCCTCGAGAGTTGGAAGCGCTTTATGAGAACAGATACCGGTGATCAGTTCATCATGTTAAATAATATAGATATGAATCCATCACCTCCGAAGATGCCAGACACTCCTGAAGGAGCAAGCGCCCTAGAGTTGATGGATGTCTATATGGAGCACATGTACTCAGAACAATTTAAAAGAGCTTGCCACCCAGTTTTTTTTGGCGAAGTCGTACATGAGACAATGGATGTAACCGGAATCGATATCGCAACGTCGTGGACTCATGGCGCTTTGTTTAGATATCGCAGTCGAGGTGTTTTAGTCCAGATAGCCTTGAACCCCTCGAGCCGAGAAAAACATGATTACAAAATAGCGGCTTTAACCAAAACGATAGCTTATCCAATTGAACCGACAATATATCTCAGTGATCCTAGATTCTTACTATTCCTCATACTGTTATCAGGTGCATCGCTCATTATCGCTCTAAGAAAATAGTTCAGATCGATTTATCGGGTCGTAATCGTTCTAATATATTCAGCTAATCTATATCAAAAAACCATCCAAAGGAGAGACCAACATGTCAGGCAGGCTTGAAGGGAAAACAGCATTAATTACTGGAGGCACTAGCGGGATAGGCGCCTCAACCGCAGAACTGTTTGCTAGAGAGGGTGCTAAGGTCATCATTTCAGGGCGATCCAAAGAAAAAGGAGAGGCCTTAGCCAATCAATTAGGCGATTCAGTCACTTTTTATGAGGCGGACGTAACCAACGAAAAAGACATTTCGTCGTCTATCGATTTTACCGTCGATTCGCTTGGTAAACTCGACATTTTGTTTAATAATGCGGGTGGTCCGGTAGGCGCTCCATTGGAAGAATTGACCCAAGATCATATCGATTATGGTGTACGGCTACTTCTTTCCAGCGTCATACTCGGAACACGTTACGCGATCGAGCCAATGAAAAATAATGGTGGCGGCGTAATCATCAATAATTCGAGCGTGGCAGGTTTACGCTATCGGCAAGGCGATCCACTCTATTCGGCCCTTAAGTCAGGTGTAACTCACTTCACAAGGATGTCCGGAGTCGAACTAGGACCTCATAACATACGAGTCAATTCAATATCTCCTGGCGCGATTGCCACACCAATTTTTTATGGTGGCTCGGCCAGAGCTAACACCCTGTCTGATGAAGAAAATCAGAAAAAAATGGAAAAGCTAAAGAACAACCTCGCCAAAGCGGTTCCACTCAAGAAGACGGGTCTTGCAGAGGACATAGCAGAGGGAGCTCTATATCTGGCAAGTGATGCAGGCCAATTTGTTAACTGTCACGATTTAGTCATCGACGCAGGGCGAACATCAATTTTTTATGAACCCAATGACTAATCTTATAAACCTTACACTTGGGCTGACTTAATCAAAAAAGCCAGCCCAAGGGTAAGTGAACTACTCCGAAGAACGACTGTCAGCCCAAAGTCTCAAGAAATTACCGCTATAGAATTTATCCTTCAGACCTTCATCTAAATCAGAGATCGAGCGTTCAAATCGTTCAATAGGGTCTTTCGTGCCTTCGACATGAGGATAATCGCTTGAAAACAAATATAGATCTTCATGTGAATCGTTGATCAACCGTTTTACGTCTTCGTGATGGAAAGGAGTAAAAGCCAATTGGTCTTTTATCTGTTCTGAAGGAGGTCTTTCAAATCGCACCGACTCATCAACACGACTATAAACCTTGCTTACCCAATCTAATCGACGAATCATCTCCGGAACCCAGCCAGCCCCAAGTTCAACCGAAGCACCTTTCAGCGCCGGATGCCGCTCAAGAACGCCATCCAAAACCAACATACTGACAAAGGTTTCGGGCGGTTGATGCAATAATGCGGCATCTTTGGTTCGCACATTTTCACCACCACCCATCCAATCCTTCGTTGCTGCCCTCCCATTCTTACTCCAAGAACCGAGGATTTGTAACGGTGATCCTCCCACGTGCACGACAAAGGGAGTACCCGACTCAGCAAGGAGTTGCCAAAAAGGCTCTAAATCTACGTGTCCAGGTGACATCTCAATAGGAGATCGATGAGGCACCCATATAGCCCTTAGTCCATTTTGAATCGCCCACTCAGCTTCAGCGATTGCAAACGCGGGGTCATCAAGCGGCACTACTCCCACACCCAGCAATCGGTCATCATCGGAACAAAAATCTATCATGTGCCGGTTATGTGCCCTAGCGGCACCATACCGCAACTCCGAAGGCTTTTTTGAGCTAGGATGAAAAGGAAAGGCAACACTATGCGTGGCAAAAACTAGCTGTTGTTTAAAGCCTAGAAGGTCAAGTGCATCAGATCTATCAGCAGAATCAAAAGCGCCTAATGCTTGAATCTCCTTAGACTTTGCTATCAATTCGTCGCCCATTTCTAACTGGCTTTTGACATGCTCAGCTGAATGTTTGCCTCCTTGCTGCATAATGATCTCAACTTCTTCATCAGTAACAAGTGAAGCGCTATAACTTACCTCCGGTATTTGGTCACGAATTTTAGGGTCTGCATACGACGTCAGAAAATTTGGTAATTCCATGATATGGCTATCTGCATCGTAATAGTCTCGATCTGCTGGTGCGTAACTCACTTCCTTCTCTCCAATCTGTCTTTCATCCTCTAATCATGCATCAAAACAATACCGAAGGCACCCCAGCTGATTTTTGGTAAACTCCAAACCACATGTTAGGAGTCACTATGCCGCTTTCGCTTTTAGATGAATTATGGGACTTACATCAAAATCCTAAAAAGCGTGCCCTTGCAGACCTATTAGAGTCTGACTTAAGTATCGACGAGGGCCAAGAAATTCAGTTGCAATTACTCAACCGGTGGCTAGATCAAGGAGAAGAGATCGGAGGATGGAAAATAGGTATGACCTCAGGAGCCTCTCGAAATGCTATGGGTGACGGCATCAGGCCATTCGGTTTTATACTACAAAGCCGGGTCAATCCCAGTGAGACCAAACTCCCTTTAGAGCGCTTACAGAATGGTGGCGTTGAAAACGAAGTTTGCTTTAGCTTCAGCTCTTTACTTTCTACAGATACTACGCCTGAAGCCGCTAGGAACGCCCTAAGTGCCATCTATCCGGCATTCGAAATCAATCAAAAACGACTACCACAAAGCGCACAAAGCGGTCTAAGAGTGGCAGATAATTTATCTAATTGGGGAATCGTCTATGGATCAGGCGTAGATACTGAAATCGAAATCAACTCTATTCAGGTTCACTTGTCTCATAATGGAAAAGAAATCCAGCAAACTGATAGCAAAGGGCACATCGACGATCATTATCAATCAATTGCGACCCTCGCAAATAAGTTAGGGCAGTATGGGCATTCAATAGAAGTCGGACACAAAGTCATCACAGGTGCATTTGGCAAGGCGCCCTTTGCTGAGGGCACTTTTCAAGGAACCTTCAGTCATGGCATCGGCAACGTGACGGTAGAATTAATAAAATGACCCTGAAAATATTAATCATCCCAGGACTAACACTGACCGAAATTCCTGAACATTCGATACAGAAAATAAAGGAAGCCGCTGGACCAGACAGCCGAGTAGTTATTTCTGAACACTCCCTCGCTCACAATGAGATAGAAGACGCCGACGTGGTGTTAGGCCTAGTGACTCATAAACTTTTCGCGAACGCAAAAAAGTTAAGCTGGGTGCAATCGATCTCTTCAGGAGTGGACTCTTTTATGTATCCAGAGTTCATGAACAGTGATGTGCTGCTCACTAGCGAAAAAGGCCTCGTCGGAGAGCACTTGGCTGACCATGCTTTCGGTCTTTTATTGACTCTGACCAGACAATTAGCGATAGCGCGAGACATGGGTCCGGCTAGCTGGAAAAATCGACCAGCACTCAGAGCAGAAGAAGTTGAATTATCAGGCCTCAATCTTGGGATAATTGGTTTTGGCGGGACAGGCAGATCGGTCGCAAAAAGAGCGGACGCCTTTGGGTTAAATATCAGGGCAATAGACAAAGAGGAGGTGAGTCCTTCTGAGGCCGTCAAGACAGTGGAGTCAACGGGCTCTTTGAGCGATCTTCTATCCTGGAGCGATGTGTTGTGCATATGCTGCCCACTCACAAAGGAAACCGAAAAGCTCGTTAATCGGCAAACACTTAGCCTGCTCAAAAAAGGCGCTTACCTGATTAACGTCACCCGAGGAGAAATCATAGATGAAGATGCTCTGGTTGAATCTCTAAAATCCGGTCACCTAAAAGGCGCGGGCTTAGACGTGACACCTCGGGAACCGTTACCCGACAACAGCGAACTATGGAACCTGCCCAATGTTATTTTGACGCCACACACTGCTGGCGCGAGCCAGTATCGAGCATCAAGAAATCTGGACCGCTTTATTTCCAATGTCGAAAAATTCAAAAAAAATGAGCCTCTGGAAGGATTAATCAACAAAATGGAAGGTTACTAGGAGAGCAATTCTAACCAAAGAACATCACGCAACCAAAATCAAGGACCTTCTAATCAGTTATAACCGCTGATAAGGTGTCGAAATTGATTTCAAATAGACCTAAGTATAAAGAATGAGCGAATCACAAAGCCAAGAGCAAACAACTCATAACGAAGATGGTATAGAGCCTTCACTCCAATCGATGCTTCTCAAGGATACCCTCATCTTGCTGGCCGCTATGTCTTTATGGGCTGCCGCCAACTCCTGGTTCCAGTTTTCAGAACTTTGGATAGCAAAGACACTCATAGTTGCCGATGCGATCATTGTTGGTTTTATCGTAGCTTCCTTATTTCATGAGTGGGGCCACTATGCGGGGGCAAAATACTCTGGAGCAAACACCACGAGATTCTCAGCGAAAGGACTATCGATCTTCCGATTTAATTTTGATTTCGAACAGAATACGAAAAAACAGTTTCTCTGGATGAGCTACAGCGGCCAGATAGGCAACTGGGGAATACTTGGTATCTTGTTTTTTTCACTTCCGTTAACGAATTTAGCCGAAATTGTCCTCGTTTCGTCCGTTTTCGGGTTCTGCATTTTCGCTTTAACCGTAGAGTACAAAATTATTTGGGAAGTCATACGCGGGTTAGAGCCTATAGCAAGCCTTAAAAACCTCACCGCGAGAAAATTGAAGTCCGCCCAAATGATCGGTGGTGCTGGAGGCATCACGGCGCTCATTTTTCTCAGCTGAACCTCAAAAAATGAGCGAAGGTGGCTCTCTAAAACTCGCTCTATCAAAAAACGTTAGAAATCGAGCGTTGAGAGTCAGCCTTTTAGTTGGATCAATTCTGGTTTTGATAAACCATGCCGAATCCATTTACAATGGTAGCCTGAAAGCGACTAATCTCCTGCAAATCCTGGCTACCTATATTGTTCCTTATCTCGTATCGACTTATTCAAGTGTTAGCGCTTTAAAGGATCAAGAGAAGCCCAGAGACAATAAATTATGAACCGGTGAATACAATTCTTCCAAATAATTAGCATCCGCCTCCTTGAGCTTAATATTGGTCGCATCAACCAATTCGTCCAACTGCTCGGGGCGAGAGACCCCGACCACAGGAGAGATAACTTCTTTTTTATTGAGCAACCATGCCAAAGCAATCTGCGCTGGTTTTTTCTCATACTTCGCCGCTATTTCGATTACCCGTTCAGCGACCTCGAAAACATGATCTCCATGATACAGACTTTCCGTTCTCGCTCGATCTTGCCCTTTAGATCGATTCGTACTGCCGCCCTCAAATCCGCCCTGGTAGGCGCCAGCTAGGATGCCTCGCGCGAGCGGTGACCAAGGCATAAGTGCCACACCCGACTTAGCGCAATAAGGATTCATCTCTCTTTCTTCTTCTCTGTAGACTAAATTGTAATGATTTTGCATTGAGATAAATCGAGTCCACCCGTTCATCTTTGCCGTTAACTGTAATTCCGCAAATTGCCAAGCAAACATCGAAGACCCACCCAAGTAGAGAGCTTTCCCGGCTTTAACCACATCATGCAGCGCTTCCATAGTCTCTTCAATCGGAACCTCCACCTGACCAGGAACTCCGTGCGGGTGTCGATGAATAACAAGGTGATCAATATAGTCATGACCTAAGCGTTTCAAACACGC
>CAZYHH010000198.1:0-6176 GCA_964647295.1 uncultured Pseudomonadales bacterium | reverse complement strand
TGGAAGATCTTAAGGAAAATTTGGCTCGTAGCGGTATCAGTATTGACCGAATTGGTGACCGCTCGATCTTGTTGAGAGAGATCCCAGCACTATTAAAAAAAGAGAATATAGCAAGGGTCGCACAGGATATGTTTGCAGAATTAGTCCAGTTTGGAGTAAATCATGAAGTCGAGAGGCGACAGTTGGACCAACTGGCTACTATCGCTTGTCACGGAGCGATTAGAGCAAATAGAAAATTAGAATTGGCGGAAATGAATGGTCTTCTCAGGGATATGGAGGTAACGGAGAATGCAGGTCTTTGTAACCACGGACGCCCGACTTACTTTAATTATGATATGACTAAATTAGATCAATTATTCCTCAGAGGAAGGTGAGTTTGGGACAAGTTTTCTTGATAACAGGCCCTACTGCGACAGGGAAAACAGAGTTAGCGATGAACCTTTATGATCGGTTAGGCGGTGCTCAAAAAGCCCAACTTATCAGTGTTGATTCTGCGATGGTATACAGGGGCTTGGATATCGGTACGGCTAAGCCCCAAGGACGGTTATTAGAACAATACCCTCATTCTCTTATTGATGTCAGGGATCCTAATGAACATTATTCTGTTGCAGATTTTGTGATCGACGCGGATCGAATTGTTGGGAAAGCAATTTCAGAAGACCGAACACCAATTTTAGTGGGTGGTACGATGCTCTATATTAAGTGTTTTCGAGACGGCATTTCGAATCTGCCCGGAAAAAATGAAGCTATTCGAAATAAACTAGAAGAAAGGATTGATAAATTCGGTTTGGATACTTTGTACGAGGAATTGGAACTTGTTGATCCGGAAACCGCAAGAAATATTCATCCGCACAATCGGCAACGGATCGTTCGAGCTCTGGAAGTCTTTGTGATCAGTGGAAAAAAAATGTCCGCTTTATGGAAGGAGCAGCCAATTAGAAGTTTTTCCGAAAGACTAGGTCAAGAACTAAGTATTTTTTCGGTCTTGCCTAAAGAAAAAATCGATTTAGAAGAGCGTATCGAGGGTCGTTTCATGAGGATGCTCGATCTAGGGTTATTGGAAGAATTAACTGTGCTTAGACGAAACTATAGATTGGACTTAAGTTGTCCTTCGATGCGAACAGTGGGTTATCGCCAGGCCGGGAAGCATTTGGAAGGCAAGATCGATCTTATGGGATTTGTAGAAGAGGCGATTAGGGCCACAAAATTACTGGCTAAAAAGCAAATGACTTGGTTACGAAGTTGGGATCACTTGGAAACCTTGTATATGGGTGAAGATCGTAAATTGTGGAAAATAGTAAGTGAAAAATCAACTGTCCTATGAGTATTTATATGATTTTTCATCCAAAGAGCCTAAGATAGTGCTCATCTATGGGGATGGGATTCCCGTTACCTGACTTTCTGGCGAGTTATGAGCAATAATAGATAACTTCTTTAAGGAGGGATCCTATCGCTTTGTTTTAGAAGGGCTTCTATAATGAAAAATAATAGTAAGAGCTTACAAGAAAGGTATCTTAATCAGCTTCGAAAAGAAAAAGTTTCTGTTTCTGTTTACCTCGTTAGCGGAATTAAGCTTCAAGGCGAAATCGAATCTTTCGATCAATTTACGATTCTGCTGAAAAATTCAGTCAGTCAGATGGTCTATAAACACGCGATTTCTACAATACAACCGGCTAGAAATATCATCCTTCCCGATCTTGATGAAGATTGAGCTAGGTTCTGCGATATAGACCTCATACCAAGTAAGTTAGATGCTCTTTGAAAGGCCGAAAATTGGTGAATCAGCTGTTTTGGTTTCGGTGGAATTGGATAAATCAACCGCTCCAGATGTTTATGAACTTTTGGAATTGTCAAAATCTGCTGGGTTGGTTGTTGCACAAACTTTACGAGTAAAACGTGATAAACCGAATTCTAAATGGTTTGTTGGAAAGGGTAAGTTAGAAGAAATTAGGCAGATTTTAGCGAGAGAAAATGCCGGCTTATTAGTTTTTAACAATGAGCTGTCTGCAGGACAACAAAGAAATATTGAAAGTACCCTCGATTGTAGGGTAGTGACTCGTACTGAGCTCATACTCATGATCTTTGCGGAGCGAGCTTTGAGTCATGAGGGCCAGCTACAAGTTGAATTAGCTCAGCTGAAACATGCCCAAACCAGATTGGTTAAAGGTTGGGCTCACTTGGATCGGCAAAAGGGTGGAATTGGTTTCAGAGGCGCCGGTGAGAAACAAGTAGAACTTGATAAGCGGATGCTCAGCGAGCGAGTAAAGTTTCATGAAAAAAAACTAGAGCAACTTGCTAAGAACAGGAGACAGAATAGGCTTTTAAGACATAGCAATGAAACACAAACAGTGGCTCTCGTTGGATATACGAACGCCGGGAAGTCTTCTCTTTTTAACAGGTTGAGCGGAGCAGATGCTCTGGTTGAAGATAAATTGTTTGCGACATTGGACCCGACTATTAGGCGATTAGAACTTCCCGGTGTAAGAGGATCAATGTTGGCTGATACCGTTGGCTTCGTGAGTCAGTTGCCCTACCAGTTGGTCGAAGCATTTCATTCCACATTAGAAGAAGTTTCCGGTGCGGACTTGTTGCTCCATGTGGTCGACGTTTCCGATCCAAGCTATGAGTTTCGTGTCGTTCAAGTTAGAGAGGTCTTGGAACAAATAGATGCGGCTAATATTCCGGAGCTAATGGTTTACAATAAAATAGATCTTATAGAAGATTTATCTTGCTTGAATAATATTGATAGGCCCGGAGTTTGTATTAGTGTAAAAAACCAGTATGGTTTAGATGAGTTGAAGCAAGGTATTGCACCCATTATAGGGGTTTACTCGCCTTATCAATGTAAGCTAAGGCCAGGAGATGGAGCTACACGTGCTTGGCTATATAGAAAAGGGGCTGTGATAGAGGAATGTGTAAAAGATGATGGATGCTTTGATTTAACTCTTAGAGGAGATCCATCTCTAATAAAAGAGTTGAAAGTGAGGACACAAACTTAGTTGCGCTCTGAATTTCACAAATCTAGAATCTTGAGAACTAAAGCGATATCCAATTGGAGAACATGAAAATGGCATGGAACGATCCTCCGGGCAATAACAATGACCCATGGGGCAATCGAGGGGATCAAGGTCCTCCCGATTTAGACGAAGCGATTAAAAAGTTACAAGGACAACTGTCCGGGATTTTTGGTGGAAAAAAAGATGGGTCAGGCCCTAGCGGACCAAATCTTTTTTCGGCCAAACTTTTTGGTCTTCTTCTCCCAATACTTGCTGTCTTTTACGTGTTTATGGGTATTTATCAGATTGATGCTCAGGAAAGAGGTGTGGTCTTCTTTTTTGGCAAGGTTCAAGAGGAATTGCTCACAGAAGGTATCAATTTTAAGGCACCGATTTTTTATTCGGTGGAAATCGTAAATGTTACTCGGGTTAGATCTAAGGACCATCAGGCGTTGATGTTGACAGAAGATGAAAACATCGTTGATGTGAGCCTGACTGTGCAGTGGGTGGTTGAGGATGCTATCGATTTCACCGTGAATGTGAATGACCCACAGCGTAGTCTCAATAATGCCACTGAAAGTGCTTTGAGGCATGTAGTGGGCAGTTCATCCATGAATCAAGTTATCACGGATGGAAGAGAGGCCATCGCGATTGAGGTGCAGGATAGGCTGCAGAGTTACTTGCGAAACTATGGGACTGGGATCTTTATTAACAAGGTTAATATTGATCGGAGCGCGCCGCCCGCTCAGGTGCAAGATGCCTTTAACGATGTTCAAAAGGCAAAAGAAGACAAGCAGAAATTTATCAACCAATCCAATGCCTATGCGCAGGAAATAGTGCCAGAGGCTAGAGGTAAGGCGCAAAGACAAATTCAGGAGGCCTCTGCCTACAGAGATCAGGTGATAGCCCAGGCTGAGGGTGAAGCGCAGCGGTTTGAAAAATTGTTAGCTGAATATAAGTTGGCCAAAACGGTAACTAGGGATCGCCTGTATATAGATGCGCTAGAATCTGTTTTTTCGAACTCAAGTAAGGTCATGGTCGATGTAGAAGGTGGTAATAACATGATGTATTTACCGCTTGATCGGCTGACTGAACGTCGAGCACCAGTACAAATTGATCAGGATGCTGTGCGACAGGCTACGGAAGAGCTGAGAAGAGAAATAAATAATGCAACGAATCGTTCAACTAACAATCGCGGTCGCGGCGGGAATTAGGAGGGTTAGAAGATGTCTATGAGAACACTAATTTTGTCGATTATAGCACTACTGGTGCTGGCCAGTGCGTATGGGGCTATTTATTACATCGATGAGCGAGAAAAAGGAATCAAGCTAAGATTCGGGGCTTTGCTGGAGGCAAATATTGATTCTGGGATTAAGTTGAAGTTACCTTTCGTTGACAAAATAAAGAGATTTGATGCGCGTGTATTGACCTCGGACGCGCCAGCGGAAACCTATTACACGCTTGAAAAGAAACCGTTGATTGTAGATTCCTTTGTGAAATGGCGCGTGCAGGATACCGAAAAATTTTATCGAGGTACCAACTTCGACACCATAACTGCGCTGAGGCTTTTGCAGGAGCGAGTGAATGAAGGCCTGCGTAATCAAATCAGTCGGCGTGATATGCATGAAGTAATCTCTGGAGAAAGAGATCTGCTGATGGAGGAGTTAAGAGGTGAGTTGGATAAAGTTATGCTGGAAACAATTGGTGTGACTGTTATCGATGTTCGTGTCAAGAGGATCGATTTACCCCAGGAAGTTTCGACCACTGTTTATGATCGAATGAACTCTGAACGAGAAATTGAGGCGAGACAGTACCGCGCGGAAGGTCAGGAAGAGGCGTTTGAAGTGCGGGCGAAGGCTGATAGAGAGGCAGTTGTCATAGAAGCTAACGCATATAAGGAAAGTGAGCAATTAAGAGGGGACGGTGACGCTAAGTCTGCTAACACCTATGCGAGCGCGTTCAACCAAGATCCTGAATTCTATAAGTTTTATCGAAGCATTAATGCTTATACGAAAGTGTTTAAAGACAAGGGAGATTTACTGGTTCTAGACCCGAAAAGTGAATTTTTCCAGTATTTAGAATCGGGCACTAAAAGGTAGAAACATTCTAAGTTAGTGTTGTGTCTTTTCTTTAAGCTATGAAATCTACCCTTTATCTTCCCGAAGGAGTGGAAGATCTTCTTCAGCCAGAAGCCTGGCAGTTTGAGAAATTAAGAAGAAAAGTGCTAGACCTTTTCGTGCGCTGGGGGTTTCAGTATGTCGAACCGCCTGTAGTAGAGTATCTTGATGCTTTACTCGTCGCGTCCGGTGCGGATCTTGATTTACAAACGCTCAAAGTACTTGATCAGGTAAGCGGTAGGCAACTGGGTATAAGAGCAGACCTTACATCACAAGTCATTAGGATCGATACTCAGCGATATGGTGGTCTGGGTACCCAGCGTTATTGCTATGCGGGCCCGGTCGTGTATGCCTCGCCAGTATCTGCCAATAGGTCGCGAATTCCATTTAAGGCCGGAGTAGAAATATTTGGTGCTGGTACAGTCACAGCCGATGCTGAAGTGGTGAATCTCATGCTTGAAGTAGCGCGGATGAGCGGGATCGTCGAGCCCGTGTTGTTGTTGGGCCACATGGGAATATATAAAGCTTTGATGGAAGCGCTTATAGAGGCAGGAGACCTAGCTTCAGAGGATGAACCGAAGCTCTTTAAGAGCATTCAACTAAAATCGCAGTCAGATGTCGGTCGTTTATTGAGGCCGTCACCATTAACAGATTTTATGAAGAAGTTACCGATGACCATGGGTAATGAGTTGGATGTCATAGCATCAGAAATGCAAGGAGCTCCTGAGGGAGTGGGGCGAGCAGTAACTGAATTAAGAGATTTATTAGAATTGATCGATATTTCTGTGGCTTCTTTGAGGTTTGATGTGGCTGAGCTGACCGGGTATGGCTATCACAACGGCCCAGTATACTCGCTATATCACCCTAAATTTGGAAGCGCTTTAGCTCAAGGTGGCCGATATAAAGGACTTGCGCATGAAGACAAAGATACAAACCGACCAGCGACGGGGTTTGATCTGGACCTCAGGATGTTTTTAAGCGAAATACAACCTGTTGTTGAAGAACTTATATTTGCACCATTTGGGGACGAAGATAATAGGGACGATTTGATGAATTTAGTGGC
>CAZYHH010000197.1:0-6209 GCA_964647295.1 uncultured Pseudomonadales bacterium | reverse complement strand
CTGTCCGGACTGATGCCCAAGCTAAGATACTCACTCAACAACATATCAGCATATTGTTCCACCGAGAGATTTAGAGCGCGGAGCGTTTGTACGCTCATCATTTTCAACTCGGGAATATGTTTTCGACCATGTTCTGAGATCAAACGAATACTCTCTCGGTGGGTTTGCAGAGTCCCGCATCGAACATTTGGTGTCCCTTTCATAGGTGTTTTGTCTATTAGGTATTCTTCGACGGACGTCGCACGATCATTAACACGGTCCGAACGGGCACAAAGTGATTTGAACTGCCTAAGCGTTAAATCACTGGTACAGCACCTGGCAGTCGCTCTACTGCCGGGCTTCCATGGCTCGAATGGAGCATTACACTCTGAAGCAAGTTCCGTTTTCAAAACGTTAGTAGTTCTGTGCAGATCGCACTCAGAGTGCCGACATACTAACTCTCTATCCTTTGTTAACACAGCATCACACTCGACCAGGCCGGCCCCCATCTCTATAGCAGCTAAATAGCCCTCTCTCGAATGCTCTGGATAACCCATAGGCGCACCTCGGTGGCTGATCGAAAAATCAGTCGACCGGACAGGCAACGAAAGACATTCCGATAAGTTAGTTTTGAGTGAGCTCTTATTCAGCTCCCCTACTAAATAGTGAAATCGATCCACTGGTTCAGCCTCAACCAAGCCAATGGAAAAAGAAAATAGAATCGCGCTAAAAATGAAAGCGGATTTCATCAAACTATTTCGGGAAAATTAGCGAGGCCTACGAAAACGCTAGGCTACCCCGACCTTCGTAGATTCGAGCTGCTCTTTAAGGGATTGCAGCTCTTGCCAAAGAGCTTTCGGAATATGGTCACCAAAGCCCTCATAGTAAGATTCAATCAAGGGTATTTCTGACATCCAGCCTTCGACATCTACCTTAAGCAGCGTCGCGATTTCATCCTGAGATAAATCAAGGCCAGAAAAATCTAGTCCATCCAGTGTGGGCAATCTGCCGATTGGCGTCTCGACTGCCTCGGCAGTCCCTTCACAACGATCAAATATCCATTGCAAGACCCTGGAGTTTTCACCGAATCCCGGCCAGATAAATCCGCCATATTGATCCTTTCGGAACCAGTTAACGTAATAGATTTTTGGCATTTTCGCGCCTTTGGTCTCACCCATCGAGATCCAATGCTGCCAATAATCGGCCATGTTATAACCGCAAAAAGGCAGCATCGCCATCGGGTCGCGCCTCATCTCACCGATACTCCCGGAGGCAGCGGCAGTTTTCTCGGAAGCAACTATCGATCCAAAAAAGGTTCCCTGATTCCAGCTATTAGCCTCATTCACTAGGGGCACCACGGTTGCTCTCCTGCCACCAAACAAGATAGCACTGATCGGTACACCTTGCAGGTCTTCCCACTCGTCTGCGATAGCAGGGCATTGAGCCGCAGACACAGTAAACCGTGCATTAGGATGTGCCGCGGGGGTGTTTTTTGATGGATCCCAATCCTCTCCCCGCCAGTCGATCAGATGCTCAGGAGCCTCTGGTGTCATCCCTTCCCACCAGACATCTCCTTCATCTGTCTCACCTACGTTAGTAAAAATACAATTCCCACCTAGGGTCAGCATCGCATTAGGGTTGGTGTCCATACCGGTTCCTGGAGCCACCCCGAAAAATCCTGCCTCCGGATTGATCGCGTAGAGCTGACCATCTTCTCCAAACTTCATCCAACAGATATCATCGCCGACCGTTTCGACTTTCCATCCGGGCATCGAGGGAACCAGCATAGCCAGGTTGGTTTTTCCACAAGCACTGGGGAAAGCTCCAGCGATATACCGGTAAGCGCCCTCAGGATTAGTGATCTTTAAGATCAACATATGTTCTGCCATCCAGTTCTCATCTCGGGCCATAGTCGACGCGATTCGTAGCGCAAAACATTTTTTGCCAAGCAGTGCATTACCGCCATAACCCGAGCCAAAACTCCAGATTTCTCGACTAGCCGGGAAATGGGCAATATAGAGATTTTCTGGATTGCAGGGCCACGGGGTATCTTGTTCATTATCGATTAACGGTTTGCCCACAGAGTGCACACAAGGCACAAACCTTCCATCCTGCCCTAGTTCCTCGATCACCTTAGTCCCAACCCGAGTCATGATATGCATGCTCGCAACCACATAGGGTGAATCGGAAATCTCGACACCAATGTGTGCGATCGGTGAGCCGACTGGACCCATACTAAAGGGGATCACGAACATGGTTCGACCGCGCATGCAACCTTCAAACAACTTGCTTAATGTTCCGCGCATTTCTTCAGGGTCTGACCAATTGTTTGTTGGTCCAGCTTCTTCAGCTGTCTCACTACAAATAAAGGTCCGGCTTTCTACGCGTGCAACGTCTGCAGGATCGGAACGCACCAAATAACTATTAGGTCTTAGATCAGGATTCAGAGGCTTAGCGACACCGGCTTGCTCAAGCATCCGCATCATCTCAACGTACTCTTCAGGACTTCCGTCACACAGTCGTATCGAATCAGGTTTGCATAAATTTCGAAGTTCTTCGATCCACTGATTTAATCGTTCATGCTGTGTCATCAAAAATGTCTTCCAGATTTCCTTGAGATAGCCTCGGTTAATAACTTATCAAAAAGGTGTCCAATTGGACTCTACCAATACGATACACATCATCTCAACAGGAAAATGCTACGAGCCTTTCACTGTGATACCACAGTGAATTCCGCCCAAACACATTCCCCACAAATAAGAATCATTTATAGCTTTAAAGATGCCCTTTCGTCTAGAGTCAATTTTACTGTTTGCGGACCAAGTAAGAAAAAGAATATTAGTGAAATAACATATTCTGAAGAGTCAAGAATTGAAATCAGATATCAACTCACAATCACTATATCTCTGAACCACCAACATTCGGTTGATTTGGTTCAACACGCTGGGAAAAAGCGTATAGCAGGCAAGCGCCAAATTCCCTGTGGGCCCAATTGGATCTCCACAGAGGAATCGGCCTCAAGGCAACCGTATCTTTGATCTCATTGAGCTGATTTCGAAATTCTTCAGCGTAAAACTCTTTCTCATCCGGCACGACGAACTTCGCCGAAGATGGCGCATCCATATAACAGCCTTGTTCATTATCGATAATTGTACTTTGGTTTTCGCGACGCTGTTCTTCTCCGATAACGTAGGTCAGCGTACACAGCTTATCATTGATGAGTTCTTTTGATGCTTCGAGGCTCTCAAATACTCCTTCCTTCAACTCCTGAAAGACTTGAAAGGTCTTAGTTTCCAGAAGTGCTAATTCGATGTCGCTACCTTCTTTCGCTTGCTGGTTGTACGCCTCGCTCAGCTGCTCAAATTCTTGGTTGGAGATCCTGCCTATTTGATTCTGGTTAGGCATCACAGGGAGTAAATATAAGATTGCGCTGGCCTCTGAGGAACCGACTTTTACCTTTGAAAAATAAGTGTGATCACCTGTCGATTTAGAAAAAAAATCTTCCAACTCAGGCCCTTCAATTATATTGATATTAAAGCGCTCCAGATAAGAATCAACGCAAGCTTCCTCTCGCTCACTGGTAGTTAACGGTCTGTCTTCGGTTTCACAACCAGAAAACAAGACCAATAGACTCAAACCGAGCACTCGAATCGAATGCGTTGTCACTCCGAACACCTTCGTTGATCGTAGTAACGATGCTCCTAAATAATTGGTTAACAGAATCATCTGGGTATTAAAGTCAATGCGTCGCCCTGGCGCAATCTTAGAAACAACTATTTTCACGTCAGGGCATTTGATCTTTTGCAAGAGGTCTCCTACGCATTGGCAACGCCGAGCCATAATGAGCAGACAGGTACCTCAAAATAATCTCTTCGCTTTCTGGTTGAATTTTCCAAAGATTGTGTTCCTTTTGCATCCAGCGAATTAAGTTTAACCAAACCATTCGGTCACCTCGATTAGAGGTCACCAGCTGCAACGAATGACAGCCGCTACAATTTGCCTGTACATGCTCCCAGCCAGACTCTTTTTTCAGTTGATTTGCATAGGCCTGGTGCGCAAGTACCGAAATTAATACCCCAAGCCAAACGATAGATTTCTGAGCACTGATCAAGAGACAAGAAGCGCAATACGGTGGGTCGCATTATTGAGATACCCTTTAGGATTCCATCCAGGTACGACCATAGGCTGCGATATACCGAATTCATCAATCGCCCGCGCCCAAATTTCAAAATACCCTTTCTGATTAAATGTCAGGTTGGTCTTCCAATGCTGCCAGGCTAGGCGATTAATGGGAGCCATGAGCTCACTGTTGATCCAGCTCTTTCCAAAATCAATAGAGACCAACACTTCTCGGACCGATTTATCTCCCGCCCATGCGTGACCACGGATCTCTAAAGGCTTTTCAATCGAGAGCGTTAGGCCTGTTTTTGGATATGTAATTAAGGACTTGATCGGCATCGATTCGATAATGCACATCCGCTCATCTTCAACCGACTCTCCAGGCGCAACGGGGTCACAGGGCACCCGATAGGATTTACCTCCCATTTTCGGTCCGTCGTGAACCCGGTCGCGGACTACGATCTCTTTTAACCATTTGCCCGAGGCCGAGGCCGGCCATCCCCCACACACCAGTCGCAAAGGAAAACCATGCAGGAGCGGAATATCCGCGCCATTGAGCGCCCACGCAATCAGCGTTTGATCCTCCAGCGCTTTGTCAATCGGTACACCTCGTGAAATTGGCACCTTATTAGTATCACCACTCAGGTGTGTATCGCTTCCGTAATAACCCACATAAACCGCGCTCGAATCTATTCCGCAATACTCCAAAACGTCTTTCAGCCTTACACCTGTCCAATTCGCACAGCCGATCGCCCCGGTCGTCCATTGATTCCCACTGGCCGGTGGATAAAACTCGCTGCGACCGTTGCCGCCACATTCAAGTTGCAGCTGGTAGGTATAGGCTGGGAACATTTGCTTTAGCTCATGCAGACTGAATTCTTTCGGATTTAGACAGGATTCGCCTGAAATCTTGAGCGTCCAGTTCGAGACACGATCATTAGTTAAAACCGGTGGTAAGCCATTATTTCTCACGAACATTCGTTCTGCGGGTGTGACCTTGTCGTCTAACAAGTGTGCCGGTGTCTCAGCATTAACCGGCCGGTCATTAAGCACAACCAATCCTTTTTTCCCTGGAATAGCCAATAAATCATTGGTTTGGGCCAAGGCCACGGGCAACAACCCTTTGGGCATAAATTGAGCGAAGGGCACGCTTACCCCAACCAATGCACCAAGACTTAGCTTACCGGAGCGATATAAAAAATCACGCCTATCCATTTATTCAGAAAATTTCATATTATTTGTTAATTATCAGTAGTTTATAGAATTATCTTGATAAATAAAATTAATATTTAAGCTCAAAAGGAGGACGTTCTAGCACTGAATTATCATAAGCGTCCCAGGCCAAACGCTCTTCCTCATAGGGAGCCTCTCTTACATAGGTTTGCTCACCGATCATCATTGTCGCGCGATTTTCACCATACTCTGGCCAGGCCCCTAAAGTCTCACTGGACGGGTTACCGGTCTTGGCAAAGTTCGTCCAGGCGTCCATCACCGCATTGGCCAACCCTGAAGCTGCCGGTCCGTCGCCAAAAGCCATCGCATGATCTTCATCAATGCCATGAGTACCAAAAACAAAACCCAACTCAATCCCGTGATTCGCTCCTGCAGCTCCGTCTCCCGCTGGTGTCGTCCAGGTCACAATGTAGTGGTAGGATGGTTGATGCTGTTGCTGAGCCTCGATCAGCCGAACACACGGTATCCGCATCGTTGCGTCCGTACTTATGGCGCTGGCCACATCGGCATCACCAGCTCTGGCCAAACGCTTCATTCTAGATTCTCGGTAACGCTGGATCATCTCCTGAGCGTCTATACCGTAGGCGCTCTGACTAACGACACCTTCCAGCTCTTCAGCAGAAGTTCCAGGCGGAACCGGTGCGGCCATTTCGTCACGCGTTGTCCCGGCCATGAGGATCACCTCACTCGATGATCCTTGGGTAATTGAATCGAGAACCGAAGCAGGCAAGATGTCCCCATCAATCACCGCGCGGTGATACCGGTTGGCCTCACCGATGCCCGATAGAAGCGCTTCGATACTCCTGACGAAGGAAGACCCTGCCGATAAAACTTTTTCTGCAGGTATCGCTCGCAAAGAGCCCGCATCGGTCGGGTCA
>CAZYHH010000196.1:0-6213 GCA_964647295.1 uncultured Pseudomonadales bacterium | reverse complement strand
CATTATGCTCACCAATCTCGGGGTTAGCGCGTTTTGGCCCTCCAGGCGTCCTAGACAACTTGAACCGGGTGCCTTCGACAATAAAATCTCCCATGTTGACATGTGGAACGCTCACAAAATGCTCTCTGTGACGAAGCTGAGGATCAACCATACATTCAGGCGAGTTTTGGACAATATGTGCTGCCACTCCTGCTGCAACCAGCTTCGATTGAAGCACCTCACCATCCTGGCCTGCAGACCAGTCCTGAATCAAAGAATCCAGTATTTCACATTTTTTTAATCGACCGGCGCTGCTCTTTAACTCGGGGTCAGCAGATAAGTCAACAAAGCCGGCAACTTCACAAAAATCAAGCCAGGCCTGGTCATCCTGACAAACGATCGCTATCCATTGATCTTTCCCTTTGACCGGATAAACCCCATGAGGGGCCAGACCCAGATCTCGATTTCCCTGACGATGCCACACATGATCGTTAACCTCCGAATCCAAGATCGCAGGTGCTAAAAAGTGAATAGCCGCCTCAGCCTGAGAAATATCGATGTACTGGCCCTCCCCGGTAGTCCTTCGATACTCAATCGCGGACATCAAGGAAGCCAGCATAAATCGCGGAGCAACTCCATCTGTATAAGCAAGATAAGGTCCGGCAGGGGATCTGTCCTCCCAACCGGTCAGATCGTAAAACCCTGTAATGGCAGCCGCCATATTTCCATAACCCGGAACCTGCGAACGAGGACCTGTCTGCCCCATCAAGCAGCTGGATAACATAATAATGTCTGGATTGATTTTCCGCAGGCTTTCGTAATCTAATCCCCATCCTTTCATTGCCTTTGGTGAAAATGACTCCGTCACGACATCCGCCCACCGAACAAGATCTTCAATCACCTCTTTGCCGACCGGATTAGAAGGATCCACGGTAATACCGAACTTACCTGCGTTAAAATTGGCAAAGGGCGTACCCGTCTCAAGACCCGGCTGGTCATCCTTAAACGCGGGCTGCGCCCTAGCCGGTTCGGTTCGAGTGCTAGACTCGACCTTGACCACCGTAGCCCCATAATCTGATAGGACTCGCGTAAAGAGAGGGCCCGCGATCACCCACATAAAATCAAGCACCTTCAGCCCCGCCAAAGGCAAATCCTTTTGTTCCGCAACCCCTGAAACAGGAGCATCTGTCTCAGCATTATCCCTAGACTTGGGGACTTTATCACCTAACGAATTGTTGAGTGGAGGGATTTGAATTGGCGTAGCCGAAAATTTCGCAAACGCGCCGGGCACGCGAGCTTGACGACCACTAACCCCCTTGAGCGCTCTTTCCTCACTTTTATACCAAAAATCACGAGCATCAAACTGATTTTCGGAAAGCAGCCCGGTGATATCTCTGGCTGGTGCGATGTAGATTCCTCTCTTGATTCCTTCTTCAAATAAATCATCCTTTTTTCGCGTGCTAGTGAACGCCTCAATCTTGTCACACAATTCAAAATAATCGTCGAACGACTCCTCTCCATTGGCCATCGCCATGAGTCTTGCACCCCAATCAGCTTGGACGTCTTCTTCAGAGCAGCAGCCGGCCTCTTGCAGCCAAGTCAACAGGCGTCGATTGGGCTCGGTAAAGGCAGGACCAAACAAGAAAGCAATGGCAACGTACCCATCCGAACTGGGCCAGGTAAGCTTTGCCTTAACCGCGCCCGCCAAACCTCCGGCCATGCGCTGCACGACAATCTGGGAATTATTAGGTGTCGCCAGATTTGCCGAGAGTGCAGCTTGCGCTGACGATTGCTGAGCAGAAACGTCTACATGTTGCCCCTTTCCCGATTTGTGTCGTTGCTGAAGAGCGATCAAGGCGCCTCCCGCGGCGTCCGCCCCGGCATGCAAAAAAGCCTGAGGGACACTTGTCCTTACCGGCGCTCTATCCGAATCTCCCGCTAGTGCGTGAGCACCACCAGAAGCCCATATGGTGAGGTCTGTTGCCGGCCAGTCGGCTTTAGGGCCTGTCCTTCCAAAGGGAGTCACCGAAACGCCTATGATTTTAGGGTTAATCTTCTCCAGGGATTCGTAATCAATACCAATTCGCTTAGCATCCTCTGTAGAAAACGACTCAATCAGAAAATCTGCATCCGCAACCAGACCCATCAACTCACTTCGGCCCAAGTCCTCATCCAAATCCAACGTTACCACCTGCTTACCCCGGGAATAAGCATTCCACCATAGGCTCTCGCCGTTAACCTTTGAAAACGGCGGCTGATTTCGTGCAGCAGAACCACCAGGCGGCTCAACACAAACCACCTCAGCGCCAAGCAGCGCAAACAGATAACCACAGAAGCTCACAGATTCGCTACTTAACTCGATCACACGATAAGATGAAAGCACCACTCATTCCCCAAAAACAAGAAGTACAACTAACTTAATCACCTGTACCCAGAAGATCAAACTGTTAATTTTGCCCAAGTAAGACTCACTGGGAATGCTTTAAACGCCAATAGGGTAAGATTGATGAATACCAGTGCACACTCGAGCAGCGATAGGCTATGCTCAATCAATCTTCCGGGAGATGATTCAATGCTCAATCAGCGATTATTCTTGTGTCTAGGGATCGGACTTTGGTTGTGCACCTACTCCGCTCTCGCCAAAGAAACTGACTCAGCACGCGCCATCAAGAACGTCACGATTATTGACGCCATCAACGGTGTTAGAGAAAACCAAACCGTATTTTTTGAACAAGATTCCATCACAAAGATACAAAACTCAGTTGAATCGATTAGCGATATTCCGACAATTGACGGGAGAGGAAAATACCTGATCCCGGGACTGTGGGATTTTCATGTACACCTCACCTATGAGGATTCGTTAATTGAAGAGATGCCGAAGCTATTATTGTCTTACGGAATCACCAGCGTGCGAGATACGGGGGGACTATTGCAGAAAGTACTTCCCGTGGTAAAAAAAATGAGGGAGCCCAACGCGATTGCACCTCGTGTGTTTTTTGCAGGCCCACTGCTGGACGGCAGGGATGTAGTTTACGATGGAGAGTCGAGGCCACATATCGGTGTGCAGCACATCAACGCTCAATCTGCTCGAGAACGAATCAAATTCTTGAAAGCCAATGGTGTAAGTTTCATCAAGATCTACGAGATGGTTAGCCCTAACGTTTTTGGCGCGATGATTGAAGCCGCAAAAGAACATGACTTACCAGTGGACTCACACGTTCCGCTGTCGATGCGAGCACGAATCGCCGGCGCAGAAGTCAATTCAATCGAGCACCTAAGAAACATTGAATTAGATTGCGCTAAAGACAACGAGGCACTTCATGAGGAGAGGCTGGCCATTCTCCAGAACGAAGATCGTCTACCAGGCTTTGTTTTACGATCGAGCCTACACGGCTTACAGCGATTGCCGGCAATTAGAAATTACAGTCGAACCGAGTGTTTGGCGACCTTAAAGGCACTTTCGAATACACTTCAAGTGCCAACCCTCAGGCTCAACAGCATCGCACTCAATCTACCCTTTGAGCGAATCGACTGGGATCAGGCTTTTTCAACATTGCCCATCAACACGCAGAATGACTGGACCAAACAAATCCAGGCACAACAGCAGCAGAATGAATCAACGCAACCAAATACCGAGTTTTCCAAGTGGAGCTTGTTCCTGGTTGGACTCATGAAAGAGCAGGGCGTGCCGATTGGTGCGGGAACCGATACGCCAATTGGTTTCGCAATTCCCGGATATTCATTGCATGCAGAACTTGAAATGCTCGTGCGAGCCGGTTTAACGCCCATGGAAGCACTAAGTTCTGCCACCGTGGAGCCCGCAAAATATTTTTCACAAGAAGATCAAATGGGTTCAATCGATGTGGGTAAAAAGGCTGATATGGTCTTACTTAACAAGAATCCACTCACCAATATTGCCAACACCAAAACCATTGCCGGTGTGATAAGTAAAGGCCGAATATTTTTCAAACAGGACTTGCACTCCGACACCGACAATTAACAAAAAAAAATTACTTTACATGGGAAACTGAGGACTTAATATGCGCCTTCGGTTTGCTGTCTAGGTTAGAACCGACATCATTTTTATTGGAGAGACAACTTGAAAATCTTACAACTCAGTAAAGGGTTAATACCCCTTATGCTGATCTACTCAATTGTTTTCCCTGTGCAAGCAGCAGCTGAAATGGCACAGGCTGACAATGAGGTCATCGAAGAAATAATTACAATCGGAACACGAACCAAGGCCCGCTCAACCACTGACTCGACCGCACCAGTTGACGTGGTTACTGGAGACGATTTCTTGGAGCAAGGCGGTATCGATACCAGCAACTTGCTTCGTAATCTGATCCCATCGCTTAATGTCAACGACCAACCCATCAGTGATGCGGCGACGCTCGTTCGACCGGCAAACCTGAGAGGTCTGGCTCCTGATCACACTCTATTGATGGTCAACGGTCGTCGAAGACATCGAGCGGCAGTGATCACCTGGCTTGGTAATGGATTATCTGATGGCTCTCAAGGCCCGGATATCGCGGCGATTCCTTCTTTAGCAATACGTAACGTAGAAGTACTGCGCGATGGAGCAGCAGCACAATACGGTTCTGACGCGATAGCGGGTGTCGTTAACTTCAACCTAAAAAACTCAGACTCCGAGGGTTCTGTGCAGGTTAAGTATGGCGAGTACTCAGAAGGTGACGGTGCTACTACCATTATCGGAGTCAACAAGGGGTTTGCAGTAGGCGACAATGGGTTCTTGAACCTCACCGGGGAATGGGCCGAATCTGATGCGACAGACAGATCAGTACAACGCGCAGATGCTCAAGCACTGATCGATGCAGGCTACCAAAACGTAGCTAATCCAGCGCAAATCTGGGGACAACCTGATGTCGCTGACGACTACAAGCTCTGGGCGAATTTCGGTGCGGACGTATCGGAGTCTGTCGAATTCTTCGGTAATGCTAACTACAACAGCAAAGAAATTACAGGCGGCTTCTACTATCGAAATCCGACTAATCGCGGTGGCGTCTATAGCGGAGACGGAGGAGAAACGTTGCTCATCGGTGACTTGACTCCAGGTCCCGTGGGTCAAGACAACAGCGGCTACCCGGCGCTTTCTACTGGCGATGGGGTCGATTGTCCTACGGTCGCGATCACTGACTTAATACCTGACGCAGATTCCTTTGCGCTAGTCCAGGCCGACGCTAACTGTTTCAACTTTCAGGAGATGATCACTGGCGGTTTTACCCCTAATTTTGGCGGCGAAGTGACCGACAACGCAGTCCTGGTTGGCCTAAGAGGCGAACTCGAATCAGGCATGTTCTGGAGTGTGAGTCTTTACAAAGGCAACAACAAAGCGGACTTTTTTATCAATAAAACCGTAAACGCCAGTTTGGGACCGCTGACTCCTCGTAATTTTGACCCGGGATATTACGAGCAGGACGATCTGAGCATCAACGCAGACTTCTCGATGACCCTGTCTGATGATGTTAATTTGGCGTTTGGTGCTGAATACCGAACAGAAGAATTCTCTATTGGCGCGGGCCAACAAGAGTCCTTCATTGATGGTGGTTTAGGTACTCAAGGCTTTAGCACCTCTACCAACGGATTCCCAGGCTTTTCAACTGCCATTGCAGGTAGCTGGGAACGAAAGAACTATGCCGTCTATGGAGATCTTGAATGGACTCCCTCTTCAGACCTTCTGGTTGCTGTAGCCATTCGATTTGAGGATTTCGATGACTTTGGCACGACGACCAATTTTCGTCTGGGCGCTAACTATGCCTTCAATGATGACTTCGGCCTTCGAGCTACCGTCAGCTCTGGATTTAAGGCACCGACACCAGGACAGTCAAATGCTTCAAACATCTCTACACAGATCGTTGGGGGTGTTCTGACCAACCAGGGCGTCATCCCTTCAACTAGCCCGGCGGCTATCTTGCAGGGCGGAGACGAGTTAGATGCTGAAGAGTCTACCAACTTCACGATTGGTCTATACGGGTCAGCTGGTCCTTTCGACTTCACCATCGATTATTTTGACATCGACGTTGATGATCGCCTGAGCCTGTCAAGTGACTACGCATTGACTGCCGCGGATCTTTTAACGTTACAAGGTCAAGGTATCGACGCATCTGATATTTCTCAATTTCGATTCTTCACTAACCAGTTCGACACGAGCACGTCTGGAGTCGACATTGTTATCAGTGCAGAAAGCGAATGGCTGGGTGGCATGACCAACTG
>CAZYHH010000195.1:0-6299 GCA_964647295.1 uncultured Pseudomonadales bacterium | reverse complement strand
CCATCCGGGCTGATGCCCTGGGCCAGTGAAATAGACATGGGCCTTCCTGACTTCTCTACCATCGACTTAAGTAATTCAAACTCATTATCAAGGTCATCGAAATCGGAGATCATTTCCATGACCCCCCTTCCAGCCTCCTTGATCCCTTCTGAAATTCCCAAAAGCTCAGCCGCTTCAGCTTTTAATGTTGGCGTGGGCTCGCCTTTAACA
This sequence comes from uncultured Pseudomonadales bacterium, assembly GCA_964647295.1. GTDB lineage: Bacteria > Pseudomonadota > Gammaproteobacteria > Pseudomonadales > Azotimanducaceae > UBA4421. The sequence goes on along the minus strand of CAZYHH010000195.1, from coordinate 6,089 downwards.
CTGCGATGATTGAGAGTGCGAGAGGTCGAAAAACCCAAAGCGCCGGCGTGAATCGCCCTGGCCGTGATTTCTTTCATTTGTCTAACATCTTCAGGCGTCGCAGGTTCTCGATCGGCCCCCCGCTGACCCATCACATATACGCGCATCGCCGCGTGCGGGAGCTGTGCACCTATGTCCATATCAAACTCGCGAGCAGACAAGTGATCCATGTAATCCTCAAAGCTCTCCCAATCCCAAGACAATCCCTCATGCAGAGCGACACCCGGTATGTCTTCGACTCCCTCCATTAGCTCAATCAACAGGTCGTGGTCTTCGGAGCGAACAGGCGCAAAACCTACCCCACAGTTGCCCATCACGGCGGTAGTCACTCCGTGATGGCTAGAAGGAGACATCCGATTCGACCAGGTCGCTTGACCGTCGTAGTGTGTGTGAATATCCACAAACCCAGGCGTGACAACCGCTCCATCAGCGTCGATCTCTTGGCGCGCCCTTGCATTGATCCGACCTATTTCATGGATTAGCCCATCTTTTACAGCAACATCCGCTGTGTATGCTTCTGCTCCTGTACCATCAATCACACCACCTGCACGTATTATTAAATCAAACTGACTCAACACGACCTCCCAAAATCCCTCATAGATGGTCTTATTTCTATCACTGATCTATGGGTGAATGCAAAAACATAATGCTGAATTGTAGTTAGATTACTCGTATATTGATCAAAGATCTGCTAGTCAACCTAGGTGAACACATGTTGAAAAAAACAAGCTTCTTCGTCATTGGTACGGCACTTGTCGTCCTATTGATAGCCAACCTGTTCATCACTTACATCGACGAAGAAGAACAAACTGATATCCGACAAGTTCGTGATGAAACAACCTATCGACACATCCGTCACGGCAACATAGTCGGGTTCATTGACCAACATGGTGCTAGGTCCTGGCAAGGCATACCCTATGCCGCTGCGCCGACCAATGACCTAAGATGGAAGGCACCGAAGCCTCCTCAACATTCTTATGAATTACTGGAAACGCTAGAGCCCGGCAGTCCTTGCCCTCAATTCGCTGTAACAGCGAATAGTTCAGAGAAATCTTCTTTAAACGGATTTATCGGAGATGAAGACTGTCTTTTCCTAAATGTGTGGTCTCCCCCAAATGCGGTCGATCTACCGGTAATGGTTTGGATACACGGTGGCGGCAATACTATCGGAAGTGGGGGCGACTACAGTGGAGCTTGGCTCGCTACAAATCGCGAAGTCGTGATCGTGACCATCAATTATCGTTTGGGTGTATTCGGATGGTTCAGACATCCAAAGGTTCAAACCGGAAACGTTAGTGATGACTCTGGTAATTACGGAACACTGGATATTATCCAGTCACTTAAGTGGGTGGGAGAGAATATCCGCGAATTTGGTGGTGATCCAGACAATGTCACGATCTTTGGCGAGTCTGCAGGAGGCTTTAATGTATTGGCGATGATAGCTTCACCTCTAGCAAAGGGTCTGTTTCACAAAGCGATTGTTCAAAGTGGCGGGCTAAGCCTCACCACTGCCGTGCGCGCCGAGAACTTTGTTGAAGACGGAGGGCACCCTTTTAGTAGCAAAGAAATTATCTCTAAACTCCTCGTTAACGATGGTCTAGCCGATAACCTCAAATCTGCCGACAAATACCAAGATAAACTCAGCGCCATTAAATTATCAGAATATCTCTACGCAAAAACGCCCTCAGAAATATTCAGACTCTTCGATGGCAAAGGCTTTGGGATGATTCCACTCCCGGACACTTTTAGAGACGGTCATGTCATCCCAGACTTTTCTTCGGACGAGATATTTAGCGCTCTTGAGCAACACAACATGGTTCCTATCATTTTAGGGACGAATCGAGACGAGCCAAGCTTATTCATGTTTAGAGACCCCCAATATGTCGGAAATTATTTTGGGGTTATCCCATACCTAAAAGACGAAGACACATACCGGAAAGCCGTCAAATATGGAGGGCTCTCCTGGAAGGTCCGAGGTGTCGATGACATCGCCGATAAAATGTCACGAGCCGGCAACTCAAACGTATTCGCGTACCGTTTTGACTGGGATGAAGAGCCTTCGCAATATGGATTTGACCTCAGTATCGCGCTCGGCGCTGCCCACGCTCTCGAGATACCTTTTGTCTTTGGTGATTTTGGGGGTCGCCTCTTTTCCGGTCTCTACCCAAATGACGAAGCTCAAAATAAATTATCAGAGTCGATGACCTCTTATTGGACTGAGTTCGCTTACACGGGCAATCCAGGAACAGGAAGAGATAAAAAAGAAACCTATTGGTCCTCATGGAAGGAAAACGACATGACATCTCTAATTCTGGACACCGAAAGAGACTCCGGTATCCGGATGATGTCCAATCAATACACCATGAAAAGTGTTAAGGAAGAGTTCATGTCAGACCAATTCGAGAACGATGAACAAAAGTGCGATCTCTATAAATCCACCTTTCGTGGCGAGCACTTTATACAAGATGAATACGATCGCATAGCTGAGTCGGGGTGCATTTAGGCCTCTGCTCCTCGATCAAATTTCAGGCGCGACAAATAGACCACTTCGTTTCCCGGACAGGGTCGAACCGGTATGTTTTGAGACAATATTAATGAACACAAGGCGAAGCCTGCACCAATATAAAACACCAAAGAGTCAGACCAAATCCACACCAGCCCCAATATTGCAGGAATAATCACTGCGGCTATATGGTTGATAGTAAAAGAGACCCCGGCGCTGGCGGCCATATCTTTTGGATCTGCAATCTTCTGAAAGTAGGTTTTCATGGCAATGGCCATCGCAAAAAACATGTGATCGACGACATACAAGCCCGCGGCCAACCTGGAATCATCCACCAACCCATAAGATATAAAAACAACAATCAGACCCACATACTCCAAGCTTAACGCCCTGCGCTCGCCAATCTTTCCTATCCAGCACCCGATACGTTCTGCAAATAGAAAATTAAACGCGTAATTAATCCCAAACAATAGGGTCACCTCTCCTACGCTGTACCCGAATTTTTCGACCATCATGAATGCCGCAAAGACTACGAAAATCTGCCTCCTAGCACCGGAAAAAAAAGTCAGCGCGTAGTACAACCAATACCGGCGGCGTAGAATCAATCCTTTGTTTTGTGGCACCGTTTCTCCAAACAGAGGAAAAGCCAACCACATGAAGCCGGCTAAGCAGCAGCACAAGACACCGGCAGTTAGAAAATTCCAAAGGTAATCAATCTCGAACATATTGACCGCACACCACAGCAAACCATAGACGACTAACGATGTGATGGACCCAACTGCAAGCAATCGCCCTAACATCTGAGGCGCCTCATCTATAGAAAACCATTGCAAGCTGAGAGATTGCTTAACCGATTCAAAGTAATGAAAGCCAATCGACATCAGGACTGTGGTGAAATAAAGGCCATATTCAGTCGGGAAAAAGCCTGTCAGCGCCACCCCTAGACCAAGCAACGCCAAAGACAAAACTGCAAAACTTTGTTCCTTCAGGATCAACAATACAAAAACTGTGGTGAAAGCTAAAAATCCGGGTACCTCTCTAAGGCTCTGGAGAATTCCGATTTCCACGCCCCCAAAATTAGCTCGTTCAACGACAAAGTTGTTGAGCATCGCATTCCAGACATTGAACGCCAAGGGCATGGCTATCGACATCAATATTAAGAGAACCAGCGGACGCTGAAAACGTTCCAAAACTTACACACCTTTTTTCTTACATTGATTATAAAATAGCGCTCAATAAAAAGTTAGTCGAGCAAACCATACCCATGATATACGAAGTTTTCTCGGTCATTGCTCCGGTCTTTATCATTGCCTCCCTGGGATATTTTTGGGTACGAAGAAAACTCCCTTTTGATAACGGCACCATCAGTTCTTTAGTGATGTACATAGGAAGTCCTTGCTTAGTTTATACCTCGCTCACCAACAATCAGGCGGGGAACGAAGAACTAGGGCTTATGGCTATATCCGCGTCATTGGTGATTTTCTTTGGGTTATTACTGGGTTGGATATTTCTCAAGATCACTGGCTGGAAAACGACCACCTACCTACCGGCACTGATACATCCTAATTGTGGAAACATGGGACTACCCTTGGTGCTCCTCGCTTTTGGAGAAGAGGGTCTAGCACTGGGCATGGCATATTTTTTCATCAATTCTATCTCGCAGTATACCCTAGGGATGGCAATTTCTTCTGGTCAGTTCGACCCCAAGCAGCTGATCCGACAACCCATTATCTGGGCAGTACTATTTGTACTGATCGTTTTGGTGGGTGATATTCAAATGCCCAAATGGTTTAACTCAACCGCTTCAATTCTAGCCGGTTTAACTATCCCCGCTATGCTCATCATGCTCGGGACTTCTCTCGCGAACTTAAATATCTCCTCTATAAGAGAAACCCTAACGATTTCGTTACTTCGAATTACAATGGGAATCTCGCTAGGAATACTGGGAATCAACCTACTAGACCTGTCTGGCGTTCTAGCGGGTATCGTATTACTCCAATCAGCAATGCCTTCGGCCGTGTTTAATTATATTTTTGCAGACCGATTCGATCGAGAATCCGATAAAGTGGCTGCAGTCATCCTGCAAAGCACCCTGATCAGCGCTCTAACCCTGCCACTCCTAGTAGCTTGGGCCATCAATTTTTAGATTCTAAGAGCTGGAATATAAAAGTCCCATGAGCGACCAAATCCTCAGCAACCATCACGTCAGAGCGCAGGCTCACCATACGTTTTGACCTCGTAAGAATTGAAGACTGAGCTATCATCTCATCACCGGCAGCAACCGATTTCACGTAGGTTACGTTCGCATTAACAGTCACTCCCTTCGACTCAATCGATGCCACCGCATATGCACTTGCTGTGTCCATCAAAGTGAACGCGAGACTACCATGACCAAATCCAGCGGCATTCACGAACTGTTCGGTCACCGTGGTTCTAATCTGACACTGTCCATCAGAAGCGTTAACCACTTCATGTCCAAAAAGATTGGCGATTCCTCGATCAAGACCAAAAACTCTTTCGACATTTGGATGAATTTTATTTTCCACAGCGGATTTCAACAGAACCAATTACTTGAATTTCAACTGGTAGCAGAGATATTAGGCAGCCATCGAACCATCAGAACCACCAGCATAACCACCAACAACAAGCCTGTAAATAAATAGACATAAGTGCCAAACACGTCATAGCTCCAACCTGCTAAAACCGGGCTAAAGGCGCCCATCGGAATCGTGATCGCCGATAGCCCCATGACTCTGCCAAAAGATGCAGTCGGAAAACGACTGCTGATGGTTAGGGCAAGTAATGGCAAAATCCCACCTGTCCCCAGACCTAAAAAGATAATCCCAAAAATCAGCGCCTCTTCCGTGTCCGCCATCATCACTAAAACCAGTGCTATCGCCGTTAAGCCATTCGCTATCCAAAACAAAAACCGGTGATCCAGACGATCACCCACAGCACCGTAAAACAATTTACCTAACATCATACAAACGACCATAACCCCCGTCAGTTGAGACGTGAGACCAAGATCATTGATCACTCCAAGATCACGGACCAAGCCCCCCAAGTTAAATTGGATAGCGCCGAAAGACATGCTCAACGGAACCACCCCAACAACCGGAATCCAGAATCGAAGAGAACGAAAGACGTCTTTGGTCGTCAAATCTTCTTCGGCCGCTGGACCCTTAGTAATAGGGTTCATTAAATTCGCGATGTCAGCTTTTCTAAAGACGAACCAGGTCAACGGCAAAATGAGGAGCACCGCAAGAAGTCCCAAATATGAATATGCATCTCGCCAACCAAAATCGAGGATCCAGGTCGCAGCTAAGAGCGGAAAGACCAAACCTCCAAAATTAGTCCCCAAAGCCGAAATTCCAAATGCCATTCCCCGCTTGTCAGCAAAAGTTCTCACAACAAGAGTTTGACCAGCTAAGTTACCAAGCAACGTGGTTGCAAGGGGCAACACTGAGGCATAAATCACCCAGATATGCCACAATTTTTCGGACAAGCTAATCATCCAAATGGATAAAACCAGCAAAACCAGCCCACC
>CAZYHH010000194.1:0-6307 GCA_964647295.1 uncultured Pseudomonadales bacterium | reverse complement strand
CCAAGTTCCAGGATGTGGTAAATTGTCGAAATATCAGAAGCGGAAGACGCTAAATGAGTGAACTCTTGCATGATGATGAAGAAGCCCTGCTGGCCCGTATACAGGCAGGTGAACTGATTGAAGACATGGAGGAGCTGACGCCAAGATACAGAGCCATTCTTGAGCGTACTCTTGAAATTGCAGCACAAAGCGAAGTGACCGTTCTGACGTGGGCATATACCGCGTACAAGGTCGCACCTGATATCGGAGCCAAGGTCGCAATTTGCGGCACGATCCAGGATGAGGTTGGTCATGCCCATCAACAGGGGATGCTTTATGAGCGTTTTGGCTTCGATATGCAGAAACTGGCGTTCGAGGCAGACCCCAATACCTACTGGTCATTGCCGATTATGGAATTTCCCGTCCGTAACTATGCTGAATTTGTCGTATCGCAGGCTTTTCTTGACCGTGCCGGGAGGTTCACGACCTGGGATCTGGAACTTAATTGCAGTTTTGCGCCGTATCGTCGTACGCTAAAAAAGGTCAATTTCGAAGAAGCCTACCACTTCAGGCATGGCGCCATGTGGACTGAGTACTATTTTAACGAGAATGAAGAAACGAAAAAGCTGGTGAATGATGCTGTCAGGTGGATCTTCCCGTGGGGTTATCACTGGTACGGCCGGCCGGATCATTTAAAAGGACATCCGGATCAGCTCATCTATAAGGTTCGAGCCTGGACCAATGACACCATGCGAGAAAAGTGGTTGAAATCGGCAGTCAACTTTGCCAACCGTGTTGGTCTGGATGTTCCTGCGCAGTTCAACAAGGGAACAGGAGAATACGAGATCACTGACATGCCTTATCCCATGACCTTTGATACTGATACCCATGATTGGGAATGGGAAGAGACTACTTGGGATCGCGCCATTGGTAATTTCAAGAATGGTGGACCGATGCGCCCGGCCTGTTATGAGCGACTGCAGCGAGAAGAATGGGGTGACAACCTGTGGTAACAGTAGACCAGGTTGAGAAGGCACTGGGAGCTGTCTACGACCCTCATCTTAATGTCAACCTGCATGACATGGGCATGGTTCGGCGGGTAGAGGTCTTTGACGATGGCAAGGTAGAAGTAGGTCTTGTCTTCCCCTGTGTTGGCTGCCCTGCATGGGACCTGATACAGAACGATATCAAGAAAGTTGTAACGCCCCTGGATGGTGTCAATCGAGTAAAAGTCAATGTCGAGTGGCAGCATCAATGGAATCGTGGTGACATCACTCCCGAAGCGAGACTCATTGCCAAAGAGTACGGCTATGTCATCTAGGGGAACAGATAGTGAGTCTTGTTAGAGAGAAGAAGCCGCTGCCGACCTCGGAGTATGACTACTACGAGGTGTTTGCAAGAGAAATGATGGATGGGCCGCTGGCACATATTGGATGTCTGAGTGCTCCAAACTATGAGACGGCGTTGGCCCAGGCTCGGCTGACTTATTCTGAAAAGCCTTGGGTCGAAATGTGTATGGTACGACGCGACGATGTTATTCAGATTATTTCGGTTAATGATATACCTGGGGCTGCTTAGGCTGTGGTTGGCAAAACAAAGGAAAAAGGGAACAGACAGCCGTTTATTGATGAATATGATCAGACTGTTAATTGCCCCTGGTGTGAATCGTTAGACACAAAAGTGATCAACCCTTTTGGAGGCACGGTGTCAGAAGTTTCCATGCAATGCAACGAATGCAAAAGTACATTCGGTTGGATGAAATGGCAAGGCAAACTACCGGACAGTGAATAAGAGAAAATTATGGATCAGGAAACTAGAAATCACTTAATCGCAGAGTTTCTATGTATCGCAGATACAGACTGGGTGCTCGGTCATTGGTATATCAAGGTCATGATGAATGGACGTTCGCTGACGGACTGTAGTTCATTTGCCGGTATCGCACAGGACACACTTGGTCATACACGTGCAATATTCAAGTTTATGGAAGATGAATTTGGGATGCCTGAACATCAGTTGGAATTTGGGCGTGACCGCGATCAGATCCACGATATGGAAATGTTGTCGGCACCACCGGAAAACTGGGGCGATTTTCTCGTCTCTGCGTATCTTGCAGAAGGCGCTGTTTGGAGCCTGCTTAGTACCTTCAAAGGAAGCAGTCATGCGGGGATCGCAGGTATGGTGACCCATTTCGGCAAAGAGCTGTATTTCCACAGGCTTGGCCTTGAAGGCTGGTTGAAATCGGCTATTGAGGACGACCGGGACGATATGATCGACGCGACCTCCCGACGTTTGGCGCTGGCGGTCATATGGTTTGGCGAAACGGAAGGTGATGATCCGTTGTTGTTGTCGGGCCTTCGAGATTGCTCAGTCGCTCATGCCAAGGCAGCCTGGCTAGAGTCTACGGTAAGTAAACTTGCGGGAATTCTAGACGTAGATCTGAATACGGAAGTTGATGCTCCATGGGATGACTTTGATGTGACCCGTCGTCGAACCGGTGGTAGCCAGCTTCCGGCGACACTCTGGGAGTTTATGATTCCCACTGACACGGACACTGTTGTTTTGCGGCGACCGCTCGCCGTCAGTGTTGACGATAATCTCGACCTGTTTGATCGTCCTGAATATGCTCAGGTCGACTGATACATCCTTTTGGTCAGTAGCCAAAAAACAACCATGGGAGCACTGAAGGGTATCCGTATCGTCGAATTTGCCGGTCTCGGTGCTGCGCCGATGTGCGGCATGATGCTGGCGGACCTTGGTGCAGAAGTTTTTCTGGTTGATCGCAAAAGCGAGCGTGGACCGGAAGCAACTATGCATGTCAAAAACAAGGACATGTTGAACCGGGGCAAACTGCCGATCAGCGTGAATCTAAAGAACGAAACTGAACTGGAAATGGTTTTACAACTGATTGATAAAAGCCATGGCCTGCTCGAGTCTTTTCGGCCTGGCGTCATGGAACGACTTGGCATTGGACCTGATGTCTGCAGGTTGAGAAATCCAAGGCTGGTGTATGCGCGTATGACGGGCTGGGGCCAGGATGGTCCGCTCTCCCACGCGGCAGGGCATGATCCGAATTACGTTGCCTTAACAGGTGCGCTCTATCACACAGGTGATGAGCAACATTCACCACAATCGCCGCCAACCTTATTGGGTGATGCAGCTGGTGGTGCGGCTGTGACAGCGCTTGGCATTTGCGCCGGATTGATTGCCGCTTTGCAAAAGGGTAAAGGCCAGGTCATTGATGCCGCTATCGGTGAAGGTACGTCCTACCTGACAACCATGGTCAGAAGCCTCTACAATGTCGGTCAGATGACAGATGAGCGGGGAAAGAGCTGGATGGAAGGCGCCGCGCCGTGGAGCCGTGCTTATGCCTGTGCCGATGGGGAATTCATCACGCTGTTGCCTGTTGAAGCTCGGTTTTACAGAACTTTTCTGGAATTGATGGGATTAACTGAACATGCTGCCTTCGGCGATGCCCATCAGTATGATGCCTCCAGATGGGCGGAACAGTGTGATGTGCTTGAAGGCATCTTTGCGTCAGAGGCACGCGAACACTGGTGTGAACTACTTGAAGGAACAGATGCCTGCTTTGCACCCGTGATGAAGTACAGTGACGCGCACATGCATAAGCACAATCAGGCACGGGGAAATTTTGTTGAGGTTGATGATGACTGGTACCCGATCCCTGCACCAAGGTTTTTTGAGACGCCGCATACCCCCGATTGGGGGGGGCTCAATCCGAATGCGGCAGTTGAACCACTCCGGGCGCTGGGTTTCGATGAGGATTTTGTTCAGTTAGTCACGGTTAGATAGAAGGATCTGGTATGGATTTCTCCCTCACTGAAGAACAACAAATGATCGTTGATTCGTTTTCCAGGTATGCCGAAAACGAGATCAAGCCTATTGCGTTGAAATATCGGGATCAGCTGATCCCGAAAGAGGTTGCCTTAAAGATTCAGAAAGATCTGCTGCGGTTTGGCGTAGGTGTCGGCATCGCAGAGGAAGAGTATGGTGGCATGGCGCTGGATGCAAAGACGATGGGATTGCTGCAGTTTGAACTGGCGAAGGTATCTCCAGACATTGCCATCACCAGTTTGATCCAGATGACAGTCAGTAAACTGTTTCCCTGCGTGCCCGAACATCTGCGGCCTGAATACATAGACCCGGTGATGGCTGTTGAAAAAATAGGCTGTGTCGCTATGTCGGAAGCAGGTGCAGGATCGCAGGTCACAGCGGTAAGTTGTCGGGCGCGATTGGAAGGGGATGAGTATGTTATCAACGGCGAAAAACTCTGGATATCGAGTGGCGACTACTCAGACTTTGTATTTCTGCTCGCCCGTTTTAATGATGAACCTGTGGGTGGGCTTGGTCTGATACTGGTTGATCGAAAGCATGGGTATGAAACTACTAATATCGAAAAGATGGGTTTGAATAGTCAATCGACGGCTCAGGTGTTTTTTGAAGATGTTCGGGTGCCTGCATCGAATTTGATGGTTGAACCCGGTCAAGCCATGAAGACATTGCTGACCTTGTTAGCTAGTTCACGACCAATCGTTGGGCTGATGGCACTCGGGATTGCTGAAGCCGCACTTGAAGAGGCCGTAAAATATGCTGGTGAGAGAATCCAGTTTGGCAAGGCCATTGGAGGCCATCAACTGATTGCGGCCAAGCTTGGTGAGATGGCTACAAAACTTGAGGCTGGCAAACTGATGGCTTTCAAGGCACTAGATTCGATTGACCGAAAAGAAAGATCGGATGTGCAGTCAGCCATGGCCAAATGGTATGCGACGGACTTAGCCTGCGATATTGTTAATGAGGCCATTCAGGTGCATGGAGGTAATGGTATTACCCGTGAGTTTCCGGTGGAGTATATGTACCGTTCGGTGCGAATCTTCCCATTTACCGAAGGCACCAATGAAATCCAGAAACTGGCGATTGGTCGTTCGCTGACGGGACTGGATACCTTCTAAGTCGGAGATTAAGCAATGGATTTCACTCTCACCCAGGACCAGCAAATGATGGTCTCTACCGCCGAACAAATCGCTGAACATTTTGGTCCGGAGTACTGGCGTGAGATGGATGAGAAAGGCGAATACCCACAAGAATTTCTCGATGAAATAGGCAAGCAGGGCTTCTTCGGGCTTCCAGTACCCGAGCGCTATGGAGGTCTCGGTATGGGGCTGACAGAACTGGCATTGGTCATGGAGGCCATGTGCCGGGGTGGTGGTGGTGGTGGTCCGTCGCTGGGTTTTCTGTTTGGTTTGATTGGTAGCTTGTCAATTCAGCATCATGGCAATGACGAACAGAAAATAAAATACCTGCCTGCTACAGCTGTCGGTGAAAAAATCTGCGCGTTTGCGTTGTCAGAACCCGACGCAGGCACCAACTCGATGAACATCAAAACCTTTGCTGAAAAAGATGGTCCAAACTATGTGATCAACGGTAGCAAATGGTTTATCACCAATATTCAGAATTGCGACGCGCTCCTGTTGGTCGCTCGTACTGACGAGCCGGAAGAAGGTAGAAGTAGGGCAGGCGGCATTTCACTTTTCCTGATCGATTTGCCTCAGGATGCGATAACCTACGCGCCGATTCCCAAGCATGGTTTCAATTACTATAAGTCCAACCAGGTATTCATTGACAATCTGGTCGTCCATGAAAGTTGTTTGCTGGGTGAAGAAGGCAAAGGATTCTACAACCTGCTTGGAACGCTGAACCCGGAACGTATCCTGATTGCAGCTGGTGCTATTGGTACCGCTCGTCTCGCACTGTCCAAGGCTGTCGCCTATGCCGGTGAGCGCAGTGTTTTTGATACACCAATCGGTTCACATCAGGCGGTTCAGCATCCTCTGGCAGCAGCCCACGCGAAATTGGAAGCAGCCTGGCTTTCTGTGCTTTATGCGGCCAGCCTGAACGACACATCCCAGGGTGGCAAGGAATCCGGTGATGCTGCCAATATGGCAAAATATGTCGCCGTAGAGGCCGCCATTGACGCTGGATATCATGCCATGCAGACATTCGGCGGTTCCGGTTTTGCAAGGGAATTTCACCTTGAACGATGGTGGCGAGAACTACAGTTGTTTCGACTGGCGCCCCTGACTCAACAGATGACTCTGAATTACATTGGTGAACACGTCCTTCAACTGCCTAAATCATATTAGGAGTGTAGGTTTTATATTCAGAACTATGCGAAAAACTTGGTATCGAAGTCCCGATAGTTGCTTTCACACATTGTCGTGATGTTGTTGTGGAAGTATCCAAGGTTGGTGGTCTGGGTGTTCTAGGTGCTGTGTGGTTTAGGGTGGAGGAAGTCGGTCAGGAACTTAACTGG
>CAZYHH010000193.1:0-6328 GCA_964647295.1 uncultured Pseudomonadales bacterium | reverse complement strand
CTACTTGTTCTATCGTTTCTTCCTCGGTTTCTCCAACGATAGTAATTGGGTCTTCAGTGTACGACCAAATAGTACCATCATCGTTATACATCACTTCGTGTACGCTATACCAAACTGTTCCGTCCTTTTCGTGTTTTATGATTCTATTGTTCCACATCATATTTATCCTGAACCCACGAACAAAACTGTCTTACTCCTTCTTTATTTAAAACTAACTGGTCGTCATAATAATTACCCTTAAACAAAGCCAAATAACACAGCTTCAGTCTCGTCCACCAAGTTAACTTAACGGGGTTTATGCCCTCTCGCCAAAAACTGACATAGATTTCTTCTTCGCCATCAAACTTGGTAAGTAGTATACCTTCGCCGTGACAACTGCATTTAATAAATTTTTCTTGGTCTGCCATTTTTACCTGAACTTGACTAATGCTTGACTAATAAAATTGGTAATGCTATATTCATTTTTTACCAGATGGTTAATTTGCCTTTTAAAATATCAATAAACATTTTTATATCGCACCATTTAGCTCTTGCGAAAGACATCTTATAGAAAGAAGGCTTATTTCCTTTCTTGCCGAATAGCATATGCCCACTTAGGGCAAACGGATATATTATGAATGGAGTGAATAAAAGCAGCCACCAATACTTAAAATAAATAACCCAAATGGGGTACAGTATGGTCGCAAGCTGCCCGATGAAGTGCATGAACCTCACCTTTGGATGGTTGTGGTTTCTCAGGTACTCTTTGTAATCTTTATCAAGCATAATATCTTTCAGCTAAGTCGTAGTCATCCAGAGCCCATAATCTTTTTGCCCCGTGGATTTCTAATGGCCTCGCGTGTTGCGGCGAGCTTTGGAGCCAAGTCTCACTCCGTGCTGTATCGGCAATAATTAAATTTGGATACGCAGCGAAAGAAGTCCACATACTCCCCAATCCGAAAGGGTCTGATAATACCACACTTACTGATTGGTCTGCTGAAAAAAAGTAGCATTTCATGATTTTCAGAATGTCCGTAAAGGTTCTATCGCTGAGAATTAGCCCGAACAATCCAAGTGTGCGATTTCCTGTTTTGTAGGTTTTGTATTCCGAGTCTTGAGGGAACCCACGCTCTCTGACTAAGTATTTTTTAACCCCCTTATCCCACTCAGAAGCTCCCAAATAAAAAGCGTCACTCGATTCAATTTGGGACGAAAGCTCTATCACGCGGCTATTAAAATCTTTATGAAAATAAATATCATCTTGAAGTAATAATATTTTTTTATATTTATTTTTGATTGCGTCTTCTATGATTCTTATGTGGGAATGCAGGCAGGCCACTGAACCTGAGGAGCGGTACACTGGGCCAAAGCCAGTGCCGTGCGCGCCTTGGTCAAAGCCTTGACCTCTACCGTCTGTGCCAAGAAATCTCTCGTGCTTTATCCCTAAAGCGTTTAATTTTCTGGCAAGAATTTCATATTTAAAAAAGTCCCGCTCTAAATTCAACACGTAAACATTATCTACTAAGTCGTTTATCACTTATTTATTCTTTTTCCTTTTTTCTTTTTTCGGTTTCTTCTTCTCTCTTCTCGGTTTTGCTTTATCTCTTCCCATAGTATTTTTCCTTTATTTATTTTTATTTTCCACTATCCAGTGGTAAAGCGTGCTGCTTCCGTGCCCGTACCCGTAGGGCAGGGGACGATAATCCTTGGTTTGTATTTCTGGTGGCTCTCCCCAACTCAGGGGGAAAGGCTTCCCGCTGGGGCTGTAATATCTATTGTCTTCGCAAACAGGGCAACAACAGCCAGCCAAATAAAAAAACATTAATAATATGATCTTATTCATTATCAGCCTTATATTTCTCTAAAGCTCCTAGCCTATCGTGCGCGTCAGCAAGTTTAGATAATGCTTCTTCGGCATTTTTGTAAAAGTCTTCGGTTGAATGATCTCCTATGCCCACCGCGCTTTCGTCAAGCAGCCCCAGAGAAAGTTCCGCCTTCGCAATATCTGACTGAGCCGAAAGCTTTAACATATTATATAATTTAGCATTCATTGATCTAATGGTTCGCGCAAGTTAGCTGGTAACTCACTTACTCCAATAATAGCACCATTCTTATCTGTTGTAAAGCGGAAAGCGGTCTTTTCTTGCCCGACTTCTTGAAAGATTCTCTGCTTGGTTATTACTTCTTTAAACGGTTTTATTTTAATTAGTTTAATTGTCGCCGGAGTTGGTTCCTCATCAACCTTCGAGTAAACATGAACCGTTACTATGTTCTCGCCTTCCGTCACTCCTCGGAATGATACTATTTCTTCGTGAAACTTCACAACAGTTCCCTGCACGCCCTCTGCTAGTGAGTTGTTTCTTTTCCCTAAAGCGTCGTGATCTAGGCTTATCAAGCTTCCATCCCCGCCCTCTCTCCTATTAAATGAAACCTTATGCCCCGAAGCAGATTGAACATATAAATCCAAATCGTCTGCGCTTTCCGCGTCCCACGTAAGAACCACCTCGTATATAACATTAGGAGGACGGGATTTAGTTTTCTCCTCCTCGGTCTTTAGCAGAAAGAGGATCGCGACCAACATGAGAAGGCAGCAAAATAGAACGTCAATGAACGGTCTGAATGAAAAGAATCTACGCATCGTTTATTTCTTCGTCTTCTAATTTGTGTTTAAGAACCATTAGCTGTACCTGTAAGGGTAGACTAAATACGATGCCACAAACCGTGGTGTAAAAAGCCGTGTTCAAGCCTTCCTTTAGTCCTGCTACGATTTCAGCCGTAGGCAGAGAGGAATCAAGGCTACCCTGCGTGGCAAAAATCAAACCAACAATTGTACCAAGCAGGCCCAATGAAAAAAAGTGTTCCGCCGCAAACCAACCGACGTCCGACCTACTTTTCAACCACCTTACCGCCTCGTCCTTCCTGTTGTCATTTATTTTGTCTGAAAGGTAACATAATCTACCTATGTGCCCCGACACGATAACGTACAACCCCATTATTAATATGGAAATATAAGAAAGATCATTTTCGATCATTGTCGAAACAGCGCCTCTCTGCTCGGCAAAAAAAACCGCCGTTAACATAACAGCGTTTAACAGAAACCATTTTGTAAAAGTCTTCATTTAATTAATCCCAAATTTTTTTTATTTGATTCACGCTTATTTCCCCTAAGTACCACACTTGGCAACTAAAGCTATCTATCTTCGGCCAGTCCATCACATTCTGAATCATGAACAGGTGATCTGCTATCTTCGTAAAAATACATTGTAATTTAATTTGCCCATCTTCTTGCAGGGTGACACTTATGTCTGGTTTTATATTTACTAACCCGCCAACAACTTTCTCGCAATATTTTCTACTTACATCCGGATTTTTAGTCATTTTCACCGACTCTATATCCGCACCTTTCGGGGCTACACCACTTAATAATAAATGATATACGTATCTCTCATGTAAGCTGTCGAGCTTTTCATAAAAAATCCCCACGGCATCGCCGTTGAATATGTATTTCTCGGTCACGAGCTTTAATCATTTTCAACTGATTTTTGAGCTTCAAATTTTCTGATTCGAGGCTATTTATTTTAGCCTCCAACCTGCGAATTTTCCATTTTTGATAGCAGTCGGGGGGGTTTTTCATCTAAACCATTCTTTGATGACGTTTTTAAGCACAAACTTCAAATTTTTCCATTCTCTGAGCCTCCGAAGGGTATATGGCAGCCAGTCTTTCCCGAATGGTACATACACCCTAACATTGTAGCCCTTGCTTTTCAACCCTCTTTGCAAGTCCCTGCGTATTCCGTAAAGAAACTCATAATCAAAGCGTCCCGCGTTGGGTAAAAGGTCTTCAATGTCCTCTAATAAGTCCTCATCATGAGTTGCTATCGCTGGTTTATTCGCTTTATTTGACCGGAGGGTAGCGGCATAGTGAAAAAAGTTACACTCTATGTCTACCTCTTTTTGGTGGGCTATTTCAGGGCTTTCTCTATAGGCCCCTTTGACTAGCCTTATTGATACATTGTTTTTAATTAATACTTTTAAGTCGTCGGCTGTTCTGAATAGGTTGGCCTGAATTGCAACCCCCACGTTGCCGTATTTTTTATTTAGAACCAGTGCTTGGTTTCGGGTCAGGTCTGTGAGTTCTGACCCCTCCATATCTAGGCGAATAGTATGCCCAAATTTTTTCGCCACCCTTGCAATCTTACTCAAATTTTTGAAAGAAACCACGGGATTAATGAGCGCACCGACTTGGGAGGGTTTGATGGAAATATTTATTTTTCTGTCCCAAAAATAATTTATAATTTTTAAGTATTGGTCCGTGGCCCTCATGCATTGGCTTATTTGTCTGCTGGATTCACCAAGGTAATCTATTGAGACTTCATATTCCTCGTCTAGCAGTTTTTCTATCTGGGGCTTGGCTGATTCAAAGTCGTGACCCGCAATAAACCTTTTCGCTAGTGGGTAAAGCAGTTTCATTTCTTAATGTCCTGTACCAACTCTTTCACTAACTCCTCAGTGACTTGAGGCATGCATAATATGTGCGCGTCATCGTCTTGTACTGCGAGTTGCCACTTCTTAACGATCTCCTCCTTCGGTCTGGGGAACACAATCGTAATTGAGTCATCGTTTCTCCACGCCTCGACCCCATTGTTGTTGAAAATTTTCACCGCTTTTTCGGTGGTTCGTATACAGTTTCTAATTATTTTTTTAAAACCGTTAAAACCGTATTTTTTAATGGCATACCAAAGTAGTATAGGAGTGAATCCATTTCTTGACCCACTCACGGTGCTGTCTAATGTACCAACATATTCTATTGCTCTTGCTATGCGGCCCACGTTACTTTTTAGGGCTAAAACTACACCGCACGGTACTGGTGAGCCTATCAATTTATGACCACTTATCGACACGCTTTGGACGCCGTCTTCGAAATTGTACCAAGAAGCATTATCAATAAACGGAAGCGTCATTCCCGCCATGGCCGCATCCAAGTGAATATAGTATTCTGGTATGGCTAACTCTTTTAAAACTTTTTTTATTTCATTGATATTATCTACCCCCTCTTTCATTGTCGTCCCCATATTTGCAAAAATTATGGGAGGAGCAGAGCGCCAAGTAGAAAGTATACTTTTAAAATCTTCATAATCCATTTCGCCATTGCGCCTTGATTTAATCATTATGTGCTCCATGCCGAGCATCCTTATGTTCTTGCTCACGCTATAGTGGGTATCTTGCGAATAATAAACAACCCCCTTCGGATAGAGCTCTCTAGCTAGGTATAGTCCGTACATATTACCCTCTGTACCACCGTTAGTAACATACCCCCAATAGTTATTTTTGGGAGCCTTATATAAGTCAGCAAACCAGTCTAGAACTTGGGTCTCGAAGTGTCTGGAATTGATTCCGAAGTAACTGGAGTCAAATGGGTCACCTACATTATTTAGCGGGTAGTCTAAGACTTCTGAAATCTCTGAGTAATCAAAGACACTGTTAACTGGGTAGCCTACGAAAGTCCTTCTCTTTTCTTTTATTTCCTCTAAAAAAGATTCAAGCTCTAATTTGTCTTTTTTGTTTAGGCTCATTTGTCGTCAAAATTATAAAAGTAATAAGCACTATTTCCGTAAGACCTATCTATATCCTCAGAAGTCATTGGTTCTGAGGGTATTTTTATTTTCGGTACATTGTCTTTATCATAAGGTACTATAAAATCTGGATTATGCCAGCGCAGTAAATTATTTGGCGGGATGCAGAAGTTGCCATCGTCCAAAGCTATTAACTGGTAGCACTTACTATCTTGATCGTTCGAGTAGCCCAAATTAAGCTCGTTGAGGTCGCCCTCGTAGTCGTCTATGGTGGTTATATATTTACCGCTGCGCCACTTATTGTCACGACAATGAACATCCACCCTTTTATTTTGTAGGAAAGCGAAGGTAGTAACTGCTATATTATTTGACTGACAATCCCAAGTCTGTAGTATTGATAATCTTTTCTCCTCGTTACTTGATATGTGGTCAAAGTCTTCTTTATGACAGAAAGCAGAAATTGGCATCATCCAAAACATAGCGCCAAAGCAGGATTGGAAATGAAAATGCATTGGCCTGTTGAGCATTGATTTGCAGCCAAAAATGTACCCTTCTGTTAAACCGCCATCATCCTTGGGCAAAATATACTTATTTCTAATAAAACACTGAGTATAGGGTAAGTTGGCGTTTAGTTGGGCCATATCTATTATAGCTCCCACATAAATATATTTAAAAAAAATTGAGCATATGTAGGCTATCCATAACGAGGCTTACTCAGGCCCATTTAACCCGCTAGGACTGCGGGGAGCATAAAAGGAGCGACCATAACGTGGCGT
>CAZYHH010000192.1:0-6410 GCA_964647295.1 uncultured Pseudomonadales bacterium | reverse complement strand
CCCGCCACATAATAAATATGGATCCAGTAACTAAGGTTACGACTGACACAAAATAAAAAGATGGCCCTACCTCAAATGCTAGACCTTGATTGGCCAGCGTAACCGTCAATGAAAAGGACTGAATCAGAGCAATACCTAATGTAAGATACCTAGTCACTCGCGTTATTTTTCTACGACCAGCATCGCCTTCTTTTTTCCACTGCATAAACATTGGGTACATCATGGTCAATAAATTCATAATGATGCTAGCGGTTATGTATGGTATGACACCAAGAGCCAGAATGCTCATTCGCTCCCAAGCTCCTCCAGAAAACATATTAAAAAGCTCTAATATTCCACCTTGATTCTGGTTGAAAAGCGCTTGTAATTGAGCAGGATCTATCCCTGGCACTGGTATATGTGTCCCAATTCGATAGACCAAAAGCGCCATAATAACGAATAAAAGCCTACTACGGAGTTCAGCAATACCGGACTTGTTACCAGCCAGCTGATTTCTGATTTCTTCGGCATTAACGTTCATAAACTATCACTTAATCACTCGATTTAACCGATCCCCCAGCTGCCTCGATCGCCTTTTTAGCTCCAGAGCTAACGCTGACATTAATATCGGCAATCTCTACAGCGCGTGTAACTTCACCGGATAACATAATTCGAACGCGTTTCATGTTCTTACGTATCAAGCCAGCTGATTTCAAAGACTCAATGTTGATTATTTCTGAATCCATAGAGTCTATTTCTGAAGTCCTCACTTCTGCCGTTACTGCTGAAATCCGAGAGCGAAATCCAAATGTTGGCAATCTCTTTTGTAACGGCAGTTGGCCTCCTTCAAATCCTGGCCTTACTCCACCACCAGACCGAGACTTTTGCCCTTTCTGGCCTCGGCCTGAAGTTTTACCCCACCCTGAAGATGCTCCTCTACCTACTCTCTTCTTAGATTTCTTAGCTCCTATGGAAGGGCTGAGATTGTTTAAACGCATCACTCTATTCCTCCACACTTACCATATAGTCGACTTTCTTAACCATCCCTCGAACAGATTCGGTATCCTCGAGAACGGAAGTTTGACCAATCTTCCTAAGACCCAAACCCACCAAGCAAGCCTTGTGCTTTTTCAATCTACCGATCGGACTTTTATTCAACGTTACTTTAAGTGTCTTATTCGTCATTATGATTATCTCTAATAACTAGGCTTCAATTGCCTCGACTGACAAGCCTCTCTTTTGAGCAACTTGTTCAGGCGACTTCATCGATTTCAATGCCTTAAAAGTGGCCCTAACCACATTGATCTGATTAGTCGATCCATAACATTTTGCTAGTACATTTTGCACCCCGGCCGCCTCAAGCAATGCTCTCATCGTACCCCCTGCAATAATACCGGTACCCTCAGAAGCCGGCTGCATATAAACTTGAGAGGCTGAATGCCTAGCAGTTACCGGATACCATAGCGTCGTACCATTCAACTCTATATCGACCATATTCTTTCTAGCTGCCTCCATAGCTTTTTGTATCGCTATCGGCACTTCTCTAGCTTTACCTCGACCAAAACCAACCCTGCCATTGCCATCTCCCACAACAGTCAACGCTGTGAAACCAAAAATTCTTCCCCCTTTGACGACCTTTGCGACCCGATTGACTCCTACGAGTTTTTCAACCAATCCTTCCTCTTTTATTTCATCCGCATACGCCATCTAAAACTCCATACCGTTAGCTCGAGCTGCATCGGCTAGAGCTTTTATTTTTCCATGATATTTAAATCCAGAACGATCGAATGCCACTTTAGTCACGCCAGCTTCTTTAGCTCTAGAAGCAACCAGCTCCCCCACTTTAGAGGCCAAATCAACATTACATGCGCCTTTACCTCTCAATGATTCATCCAAAGTAGAAGCCTGTGCTAATACTCTTGAACCATCACTAGAAATAACCTGCGCATAAATATGTCTGCCACTTCGATTAACTGACAATCTTGTGGCTCCGAGCTTCCTCATGCGCATTCTCGCCTTCAAAGCTCTACGCATTCTATTAATTTTTTTTAAATGCATCTCTAAACCTATTTCTTCTTCGCTTCTTTGCGCCTGACATATTCGCCCATATAGCGAATTCCTTTACCTTTATATGGCTCAGGCGGTCTGTACTTTCTGATTTCTGCACAAACTTGACCAACTCTTTGCTTATCATTACCTGAAATAACTATTTCCGTCTGGCTGGGAGTCTCAGCTGAAATACCCTCTGGAAGTCGATATTCAACCGGATGGGAAAATCCTAATTGCAAAGAAATTTGATTACCCTTTGCTTGCGCCCTGTAACCTACTCCTTGGAGCTCTAATCTCTTTTCAAAACCCTCCGATACACCTGTCACCATATTCTGTACCAACGCCCTAGTGGTACCCGCCATTGCTTGAGCTTTTCGATCTTGGCCAATTGGCAAAAACGAGATGGTTCCGCCTTCAACTTTCACGGTAACTAAAGTATGAATAGATAAATTTAGATCCCCTTTAGGGCCCCTTACGACAACTTCTTGGTTTTCCGATACAACATTTACGCCATCAGGAATGGTTACGGGATTATCAGCAACTCTAGACATAAAAATCCTTTAAAATACTGTACACAATACCTCCCCGCCGACCCCTTCTTTACGAGCCGAACGGTCAGTCATAACACCCTTATTGGTACTGACTATGGCAACACCCAGACCACCATTTACTATAGGTACGTTCTTACTATCTTTATATATCCTTAACCCTGGACGGCTAACCCGCTTGATACGTTCAATAACAGGCTCGCCATCGGCATATTTCAAAGACACATTTATCTGCGATTTAATCTCCTCAGAAACAGAAAATCCTTCTATATAACCTTCCTCCTGAAGCACTCTAACCACATCAGTTTTCAACTTGGAATAAGGGATATCAACCGATTCGTGCCCAGCTAGCTGCGCATTTCGAATCCGCGTTAATAAATCTGCAATAGGATCCTGCATAGTCATAATGTTTTCTACCAACTCGCCTTTACTAGGCCCGGCACATCTCCCCGCATCGCAGCCTCTCTTAATTTATTTCTAGACAAACCAAATTTTCTATAAACGGCATGGGGTCTACCCGTTAGCAAGCACCTGCGTTGACCTCTTACCGGACTTGAATCACGAGGTAACGCCTGTAGCTTAGCCTGAGCAGCCCAGCGCTCATCTTCGTCCAAATTTTTATCCTTAATAATCGCTTTAAGAGCACTACGTTTTTCCGCGTACTTATCTTTTAGCTTCGATCGCTTTTTTTCTCGTTCGATCATTGAAGTTTTTGCCATGTTTTTATTCCTGAAACCTTTAACTATTCTCTAAAAGGGAAGTTGAGTGCCTTCAACAAACTCAGGCCCTCCTCATTGGTTTTCGCACTGGTGGTTACGCAGATATCTAAACCACGGATTTTATCTATTTTGTCATAGTCAATCTCTGCAAAAACTATTTGCTCTGATAAGCCCATCGAAAAATTTCCTCTTCCGTCAAAGGAACGAGGGTTCAAGCCCCTAAAATCTCGAATCCTGGGAATAGCTACGCTCACCAATCTCTCTACGAAATCGTACATTCGACTTCTTCTTAGCGTCACCTTGCATCCTATGGGATAGCCATCCCTAATCTTAAAACCAGCCACTGATTTTCTCGCGTTGCAAACCAAAGGTTTTTGTCCAGCGATCAGTGTCATATCTGCTTGCGCCGACTCAATCGCTTTCCTATCAACCACAGCCTCACCCACCCCCATGTTAATCGTTACTTTCAACAATCTAGGGACGCCCATCATATTCTCAAAAGACAGGCTATCCTTTAACAGGGGTTTAATTTCATTTTTGTATTTTTCGTAGAGCTGTGTCATTTTTATTCCACTATCTCTTTACTATTCGACTTAAAAAACCTGATTTTTTTTCCTTCCTCGAGGCGAAACCCTACCCTGTCGGGTTTTTCGATTTCATCATTCCATATAGCCACATTAGAACTTTGTATCGGTGCTTCCTGATCGACTATCCCTCCCTGTTCTCCCGAGTTTGGATTAGGTTTTCTATGCTTTTTAACTATATTAATCCCGGAAACAACTAACCGACCATCTTTCTTGACATCAAGAACCTCTCCCCGTTGTCCTTTATCGCGGCCCGCAATAACCACTACCTCGTCATTTTTCTTAATTTTCAACATTCTTTATTCTCAACTACCACGTTTTACCGTAAATTCTTAGATGACTTCCGGAGCTAACGAAACAATTCTCATAAAATTTTCTGTTCTCAATTCCCTGGTGACAGGGCCAAAAATTCTAGTTCCTACCGGCTGATTCTGTGGATTCAATAGTACTGCCGCATTTTCATCAAACTTAATTAAAGACCCATCTACCCTTCTAACCCCTTTTCTAGTTCGAACGACTACGGCATTCATCACCTGCCCTTTTTGCACTCGACCTCGTGGTATGGCCTCTTTTACAGTAACTTTAATAATATCCCCAATATGAGCATATCTACGGTGACTGCCACCTAATACTTTTATACACTTAACTCGTCGAGCACCACTATTATCGGCAATTTCTAACTCACTTTCCGTCTGAATCATGATTCAAGCTCTCTTGACCTTTGATCGATACTTTTCAACGTCCACGTTTTCGATTTTGACAAAGGCCTGCACTCCACAACAGTAACGCTGTCCCCCAGTCGACATTCGTTTTCGCCATCATGGGCGTGGAGTTTAGTAGAACGCCTTATGAACTTACCGTACACAGGATGCTTCACTCTTCGCTCAACTTTAACTGTGATGGTCTTGTCCATACGATCACTGACTACGAGGCCCGATAGCGTTCTGGGATTTGTCGTATTCATTCAGCTACCTCAACATCTGCTGGCGATTTAGATTGCTTCTCTACTATTATCGTTTTTACTCGCGCAATTTCCTTTCTTACTTGTCTTAACAAATGGAACTGTCCTAATTGACCGCTAGCCTCTTGCATACGCAGAGCAAACTGCTCTTTGCGCAACTTTAGAAGCTCCTCATGAAGCTCCAATTCTTCTTTCTCTCGCAACTCTGCAACTGCCATTACATTGCCGTCCTTTTCACAAATTGAGTTCTAAAAGGAAGTTTCGCTGCGGCTAAAGCAAACGCTTCCCGTGCGATTTCCTCTGGAACACCCTGCATCTCATATACCATTCTTCCAGGTTGTATAAGCGCTACCCAATACTCAACAGACCCTTTACCTTTCCCTTGACGAACTTCAAGAGGCTTTTTCGTTATTGGCTTATCCGGGAAAACTCGTATCCATATCTTCCCACCTCGCTTGACATGCCGCGTCATCGCCCTCCTTCCTGCTTCTATTTGACGCGCAGTCATTCGCCCGCGGCCAACTGCCTTAAGACCAAACTCTCCGAAACTCACCCGGCTTCCTCTCAGAGCCAAGCCCCTATTTCGACCTTTTTGTTGTTTTCTATATTTCGTTTTCTTTGGCTGTAACATCTTTATTCAACTTACTTTACGTTGCCCCAGCATCAGCAATTAACTCGTCATTAATTTGATCACCAATAATCTCACCCTTAAATATCCAAACCTTTATACCGAGAATCCCGTAGGTGGTTTGGGCTTCATAGGTTGCATAATCAATGTCTGCCCTAAGCGTATGCAATGGGACTCTACCTTCGTGATAAACTTCAGACCTTGCAATCTCAGCACCACCAAGCCTTCCGGCCACCCTAACCTTTATACCTTCGGCTCCAATTCGCATCGCATTTTGAATGACTCTCTTCATGGCACGTCTAAACTGAACTCTTCTTTCAAGCGCTTGTGCTACGTTTTGGGCCACCAAGTAAGCATCCAACTCGGGTTTTCGGATTTCTTCTATATTCAGATTCACACTTATCCCCATCATTTCTGTGAGAATAAGCCTAAGCTTCTCCACATCCTCGCCTTTCTTGCCAATAACAATGCCAGGCCTTGCTGTGTGTATCTTAATTCTTGCGTCCTGCGCCGAACGATGAATATCAATCCTACTAACAGAAGCGTCAACCAACCGCTTTCTTAAAAATTCCCTTACACGAAGGTCATTGAGCAAATACTCCGAATAGTTTTTTCGGTCGGCATACCACATCGAGGTATGCTCTTTTACTATCCCTAGCCTGATGCCATTTGGGTGTACTTTTTGTCCCATTTTCTTCTCTACAAATTGTCCGATAGAGTCACTGTGATGTGACTCGATCTTTTGAAAATTCTATCAGCTCGACCTTTCGCTCTAGGTCGGATCCGCTTCATTGTCATACCTTCATTTACGTATACCTCGGATATTTTCAGCTCATCTATATCCGCTCCCTCATTGTTTTCAGCATTAGCAACCACAGACTCGACGGCTTTTCTCATTAATACCGACGCTTTTTGCGTACTAAATGAAAGCAAATCCAGCGC
>CAZYHH010000191.1:0-6521 GCA_964647295.1 uncultured Pseudomonadales bacterium | reverse complement strand
TAACAATCACCTGCCCCGGTTTTGCGACAGGCTGGATGCCTTCGTGATGCGCCGCAATTAAACTAGGTACAAACAACGACATAAGCAAAAACACACCGCTAAATCGCATAAAGTTCTTCATAGTTATTTCCTTTTGTTGTTAACCACAATCTGTTGAGTGAGGCCACTATAGATCAAACCCGTGTGAACCTTAACCTTGTTCA
Organism: uncultured Pseudomonadales bacterium; assembly: GCA_964647295.1. Taxonomy (GTDB): domain Bacteria; phylum Pseudomonadota; class Gammaproteobacteria; order Pseudomonadales; family Azotimanducaceae; genus UBA4421. The sequence continues at coordinate 6,318 of CAZYHH010000191.1, read as the reverse complement.
GACTTTCCAAGTAGGATCTCTGGCCTCCAAAAAACCCCAGAAATTTATCTCTAAAGGGAAGCTTTGTCTTTCGAGATCTATATGCAAACATCGACTACTCCGAGAAAACAAGCGAGGAAGCGATGAACCGATCTATAACCATTTTGGCCGTCTTAACATTTTGCATGATAAGCAGCGCTAAGGCTGATGGATCAAAGCCTTGGACGATAAATTCAAAGTCAATTCCTATACCGCTAGGCGCAAGCGAATCGCTTCAGAACTCCCTTAGATCAACTGATCAGCCCAACACGAAACTCAGGGAAAGTCAGGCACCCAAAAGTCTCGATGACTGGGATCAGCTCATAGCGGAACGTGCCAAATCAAGGAGTACTCCTCTAAAACAGGTCGAGGAGATGATGAACGTCAAGATAAAAAAAGACCTCATCGATGAAATAACTGTGTACTGGATCACTCCAAACAAAAAGGCAGAGGAACACAAAAACCAGATAATGCTCTACGTACACGGGGGCGCTTACGTCTTTGGAGGTGGTGATGCGAGTGTGTCCGAAGCTGCCATCATCGCAAATTCTTCAGGCATAACAGCCCTATCAGTCGATTATCGAATGCCCCCTGATCATCCTTTTCCCCAGGCAATAGACGATACGGTTCGGGTCTACAGGGAAGTCCTGAAAAGCTACGCAGCCACCGCTATCGCGTTGGGCGGCACATCGGCTGGGGGCGGTCTCGTGTTGGCGGTGACCCATCAACTCAAATCACTCGGTCTACCATTAGCAGGAGCGATCTACGCCGGGACGCCTTGGGCAGATCTCACCAAGACCGGGGACACTCTTTACACCAATGAAGGGCTGGACCGCGTGCTCGTCACTTATAACGGAACCCTGGAAGGAGCCGCGTTACTCTATGCAAACGGCAAAAACCTAAAATCTCCCCTGCTTTCGCCTGTGTACGGGGACTTTACCGATTTTCCACCTACCATCTTGGTCACCGGCACAAGGGACATGTTCCTGAGCGATACGGCTCGCACTCATCAAAAAATCAGGGCCAGCGGCGGGACAGCCGATTTGTTGGTATTCGAAGGTTTGTCACACGCGGGCTACCTGTTTGATCTAACCTCACCGGAATCGAGACAAACCTACCAGGAAATATCGGGGTTTCTTAAGAAACATCTGGATTAAATCGGTTTCCAGAGAAACACAGTAAATATCGAAATAAACATCAAATAAGTAGAGAGATTTAAATGCAAGGTAACAATTATCAGATCAAAAATTTTCAAACACAAAACGGTGACTCACTCGACATCAATCTGGTCTATGCGACGCATGGAGATCTTAATGAAGAAGGTGATAACGCGATCTTGGTGGTTACCTCATATTCTGCTACCCATGACGACGCAGAAGATCTATTTAGCAAATCAGATACGCTCGATCTTTCAGATCACTGTGTCATCGTAATCAATATGCTGTCGAACTCTGAGTCTTCTTCACCGAGCAACACGCCCGCACCCTTTGACGGACCGAGATTTCCTTTGATCACTATCAACGACAATGTCCGTGCCCAGCACCGACTCATCACCCAGGGTCTGGGTATCAAACGGCTAAGGCTGGTTATGGGCTTCAGCATGGGCGGCTTACAAACCTTTGAGTGGGGAGCCCAGCATTCAGATATGGTGGATGCGATCCTGCCAATCTGCGGCGCAGCTCGTGTCTCCAAACACAACTGGCTTTTCTTAGAAGGCGCAAAATCCGCGCTTCTAGCCGATCCTGATTTTAACCACGGCGACTATGAGTCTCGCCCCGAAATCGGGATGCAAGCCTTCGCCACCGTCTACGGAGGCTGGGTGTTTTCACAAGAATTTTTCCGAGAAGAGCTATTTAAAGAGCTGGGAATGGACAAAACTGAAGACGTTATCGGTTTCATGAAAGATTACTTTTATCGCCGAGAGGCAAATGATCTCTTGGGCATGCTCGCAACCTGGCAGACTGCAGATATTTCCATGAACGATCGATTCAATGGCGACTTCGAAAATGCGCTGCTATCGATAAAAACTCGCGCGATCGTCATGCCAGGCAAAACCGATCTGTATTTTCGAGTCGCCGACAGTGAATACGAGGTGAGCCTCATGCCGAATGCAGAGCTTAGAGTTATCGACTCAAAACTGGGCCATGTCGCAGGCAGCGGTATGGACCCTATCGGGAAAGCCGTAATCGACCAGGCGATTGTCGATTTACTCGAATGAAATGACTAGAGAGGCCAAAAGTCCTAAACTTATCGATCGTTCTCATCAAATCATCTAGCAAGATTTTCGCTAAACTCGTATACTGGTCTCGACCACTTTAGCGAATAACCCGTCTTATCTATAAGCGTTATTTAAGGCTTCTCTTTAGTGGTCGCTTCAACTTCCCTCTGCTCTTTCTTCGCACGCATCAAGACCTACTTGATCCAAACACTAATGCTTGAGTAACATGATATGTAGAGTGAAGAGGAGAATCAGATGAGCTCGGACGAGTCCAAGCTAGCAAGTAGCGTTCCACTAGGTAAAATCGATGTCAGCAGACCTGAGTTATTTCGTGACGATACCTGGCGGCCTTGGTTTGATCGCCTAAGAAAAGAAGCACCCGTCCATTATCTCGCCGATAGCGTAAACGGGCCATTTTGGTCGGTTTCCAGCCATAAACTAATCAAAGAAGTCGATGGCAATAATGAAGTCTTCTCCTCCTCATCTGAATGGGGGGGAATAGCTATCGCCGATCCACCTGTTGCCGGCGAGGGCGAAATTCAAGGCCAGAGTTTTATCACCATGGACGAACCACAACACGCACCACAAAGAATGGCGGTCGCGCCTAGCGTAGCACCGACGAATTTAACCGAAATCGAGCCCCTCATTCGTGAACGCGCCGTCGATATACTCGAGAACCTACCCGTAGGAAAGACCTTTAACTGGGTGCAAGAGGTTTCAATTGAGTTGACGGCGAGAATGCTTGCCACACTTTTTGACTTTCCTTACGAAGAAAGACGTAAGCTCGTCTACTGGTCAGACCTCGCGACTGCGATACCCGAGGTAACGGGAGACGACAGCATCGACATGAAAAAAAGATATGATGATCTAATGCAAGCCGCCGGCGCCTTTTATCAACTCTGGATGTCAAAAGTAGGACAGCCCGGTGGATTTGATCTGATCTCAATGTTACAAAACAACGAAACGACAGCCAAAATTAACGAAGACCCTGATAAGTTTTTAGGTACCATTCTATTATTGATAGTCGGGGGTAACGACACCACGCGAAACAGCATAAGCGGCGGCGTGATCGGACTGAATAAATACCCCGACCAATATCAAAAAATACGGGATAACCCAGAGCTGATTCCGAATATGGTATCCGAAATTATTCGCTGGCAGACACCCGTCATTCATATGCGACGAACGGCCCTGCAAGACTATGAGCTTGGTGGTAAACAAATCAGAAAAGGCGAAAAGGTTGTCATGTGGTACTTATCAGGCAATAGAGACGAATCGGTTTTCGAAGACGCTGACAAGCTCATTGTTGACCGTCCCAATGCACGTGCTCACGTTGCTTTTGGATTCGGGGTACATCGTTGTATGGGCAACCGATTGGCCGAGCTTCAGCTGCGCGTGCTCTGGGAGGAAATAATGAGACGCTTTCACGCCGTGGAGTTGGTCGGTGATATCGAGCGTATTCCAAATAATTTCATCCGAGGAATCAAAAATGTACCGGTACGGCTGCACCCAATTTAGGCGCAGCAGGCCTGAACACCAAACCACTTTATACTCAAATTACGGAGAGAGGCATGAAATCTATAAGGAAAAAACGATCGATCAAGTCATAACAGACCTGATTAGAAATTAAGCCAAGATTGTAAGTCAGGAAAAGAATCCGATTTTCTTGGAAACTGCATTCAAGCTAATTTAGATTTCCCCAGTACTCAACGATCTCATCACTTCTCTTAATGTATTTGTAAACCAAATACAAATTACCCTCTTTTATCTCTAATACTCGTACTTCTCTATCAATACCCCGGTCAATCAACTCTGCTTTATGAAACTCGCCAACGGATTTACCTTGATACTTGCAATCACTAAGCACATTGAACTTAAGTTCGCCGTAAAGCTCATCAGACAGCTCTGGAAGATCGATCTCTTGAAACTCAAATAACAGGTCATCAATATCAAAGTCTCCATTATCAATTGGCAATTCGAACTCAATAGAGCATTTCGACAAACCAGAATAAATCAAATACCAACCATCCTCGTAGCGACCACCTTTCTTTAAACTGATTGTCTCGATGCGCTCATATCGGGGAAGCTCTCCGTCTATGGTATCTTGTTTACTCATAAACACACCGCGCGCACGTTGGTCAAAAAATCGAAAGGGCCGTTGAACGAATTTCGTATTCTTCATGCGATCTGAACGATAAACAGACTCTACTAATTGAACATCTTCATCCGAGAGTCGGCCCAGACCTATTTCACCGGCCGGTTCAGTTTTGATATAGATATTCTTGAGGTTCTGCATCAAACAAACAAACGACTAACCTAATATACGATTCACTCACTCACAGGACAAACATTAGCAGCAAGCCAAATTACTCGCGGATTTCTCGATGATCAAAAGTCTTCTCTTTCCCAAGGGACCTCATAATCATGCTCTTCGCAATCAGACAAAATTTCGCTTTCATACTCTGCCCTATATCTGTCTATCCATTCGTATTCGCCAATTTCTTCTAAGAATTCATAAAAATCGACGTAATAACCGCTTTCCAGATTTCCATAGGCCATGTTGCCCGCGTCCTTAACAAATTGATCGACGAATTCTGACTCAAGCTTCGACTCACGCCTAAGCTCTGTGACCCACCGAGAGGCATCAAGCAGATCCGTTACATAGATCCCATTGTTGTAGAAATCGTCCAACATGCATTCCACGACATCTTTTACGTTTTTTACATCAGTATCTGTATTTTCAAACATGTTGGTCGCCAATTCGAGCACCATTCCTCCCCAACTACCTTCACGAAAACTATCAAGAAGCATCTTGCTAGCAGCTTCATCAGCAAGTCGAGTCGCCCAAGTTCTGTCTTCTAAACTGCGAATGATGCAATCCATCAGATTATTATAGTAATCCAAATTATAAGCTAACCCCTCCATTTGACGGGCTATCTCTCTAGCCCAATCTGAATCGTCGGGACTATCACAGATCAAGAGAAAAATTTGGTGGTACTCTTCAAACTCTTCTGCCTTTGACGCTGCCACTCTAAGGATAGCTCTGGCAGCCTCTTGATCCTTAAATTTTCCACTCCATAACAACTCAGCTACCTGGTTCAACCCTTCTACGGTATCTGGACTTAAAGAATCCACAGACTTCCTAGCTTTAGTCAGCAAACCGTCAAATCTATCGTCACCTCCTATGTTTTGCAGAAGATCTACTGCTTCACTAAATTGTAATTGATCAAAGTCGTCCAGCAGCGAATCAGCCAACTTATTCGCTAAATCGGGTCGGTCTAAAAAATTCTCATCACCGATTGTTCGGATCAGCCAGCCCAGATCACCGCCATTACTCAGTTCGTCTTCGATTACTTCCAGTTGCTCAGAGCTCAAGCTAGATCGAATCTCTTTGAGGATATTCGAGTTAATTTGATAGCCAGAAGCATCTTCTTCCTCTTTGTTGTCGTCGTCTTCTTCCTCTTCTTTCTCAGCGTCCTCAGCGGATGACTCTGGAGTCTCTTTTTTAGAAAAGAGGCCGCCCACTAAGTGAAAAACGCGCTGATAGCCCAACATAAAGAAGATACCCAATAGGATAAAGATAATGGAATCAAGCATCATCTCGCCACCAATCCCATACACAGGATCGATTAACCGACCGACACCTGCAAGCAATAACACTACCCCCACGATTAGCTGCCAATGTTTTTTCATCACAATCTCCAAGAATTAGTATCCGAACATGGTCTAAGTGGACTACATAGCCAACTTAACAAGTTAACTCAAACTTTGCAAAAGGAGCGCGACATTAAAAAGGGTAAAGAACACACCTGCGTCTTCTTACCCTGATGCATTTAGATTACAAAATTATTCATTACATGGGACCGCCATGCCGAAACTTTTAGATGCGTGTCAACATCGACTGTTTTGGGCTTCTTGTTGGGGCTGTGTGAAAACAACAACTCCTCGAGATTTACGACACTCTGCCCCAATTCTTCAGCCAGCCTCTCCAGACATCTATTAAAGTATCGATACACCTCGATATCATTTTTTTCTGATATATAGTGTCCTTTAAACTGAATCAAACATTCCGAACTCGGGAA
>CAZYHH010000190.1:0-6584 GCA_964647295.1 uncultured Pseudomonadales bacterium | reverse complement strand
GCATTAGGTCCGGGTGGCTTAACTAGAGAAAGGGCGGGGTTCGAGGTCAGAGACGTTCATCCAACCCACTACGGTAGAGTCTGTCCCATTGAGACGCCTGAAGGTCCAAACATAGGATTGATAAACAGTTTAGCGTCATATGCTCGCACCAATGACTATGGTTTTCTTGAGTCTCCATATAGAAAGGTAGTAGGTGGGGTGGTTGGTGATGAAATTGAGTTTCTTTCAGCGATCGATGAAGCTGAGTATGTGATAGCTCAAGCGAGCGCGCCCTTGGATAACAAAAACAAATTTTTGGATCCGCTTGTCGATGCAAGGCATCAAGGCGAGTTTTCTAAAACGGCTGCAGAAAATGTAGATTTTATGGATGTTTCACCTAAGCAAGTGGTTTCGGTGGCTGCAGCTTTGATTCCATTTTTAGAGCATGATGACGCTAATAGGGCATTAATGGGCTCAAATATGCAAAAACAAGCTGTTCCAACAGTCATTTCCGAGAAGCCTCTTGTAGGAACCGGTTTGGAGAGAAGCGTTGCGCGGGACTCGGGAGTTTGTGTCATAGCTAAGCGGGGCGGTGTTGTTGATCGAGTGGATGCGGGACGAGTAGTTATCCGAGTTGATGAAAAAGAAATAGATACAGAAGAAGCTGGTGTCGATATATACAACCTGACAAAGTTCACTAAGTCGAATCAAAACACGTGCATCAATCAAAAACCTCTAGTAAAGAGTGGTGATAAGGTTTCAAAAGGAGACGTGTTGGCGGATGGTTCCTCGATAGACCTTGGAGAACTTGCCCTTGGTCAAAATATGAGAATCGCTTTCATGCCATGGAATGGTTACAACTACGAGGATTCAATTTTAGTCTCTGAGCGTGTTGTCAAGGAAGATCGATTTACCAGTATTCATATCCAGGAACTTACCTGCATCGCTAGGGATACAAAGATGGGCCCGGAGGAAGTTACGAGTGACATTCCAAATGTTGGAGAAGGGGCCCTAAGTAAGCTGGATGATTCCGGCATAGTATATATTGGGGCGGAAGTTAATGCTGGCGATATTTTGGTTGGAAAGGTCAGTCCTAAGGGAGAAACGCAATTAACGCCAGAAGAAAAGTTGTTGCGGGCGATTTTTGGAGAAAAAGCATCGGATGTGAAGGACTCATCGCTTAGGGTTCCTTCAAGTGTTAAAGGTACTGTAATAGATGTGCAAGTCTACACTAGAGATGGTGTTGAAAAAGATGATAGAGCTAGATCTGTCGAGGCTGCTCAGTTAGTACAAATCCGTAAGGACTTAGACGATGAGTTTCGGATAGTAGAAATCGCGACTCAAGAGCGATTAAGAAAAGTTCTAGTTAAAAATAAAGTAGCAAATGCACCTTCATTAACTAAGGGTAGTGTTCTAGATTCTGATTATTTAGATCATTTGGCACTTGAAGATTGGTTTAAGATCCGAATGCGGGATGACAAATTAAACGATCAGATTGATAGTGCCAGTGACCAGCTTTTACATAAAAAAAACGACTTAGATGCACTGTATGAGGATAAGCGTTCAAAAATAGAAAGTGGAGATGATTTGGCTCCGGGTGTTCTGAAAATTGTTAAGGTTAATTTGGCTATTAGGAGAAGAATTCAGCCGGGTGATAAAATGGCAGGCCGCCATGGGAATAAAGGAGTTATATCAGTAATTATGCCGGTTGAGGATATGCCATATGACGAAAATGGAGAGCCTGTTGACATTGTATTGAATCCTCTCGGTGTACCTTCAAGAATGAATGTGGGCCAAGTTTTAGAGACTCATTTGGGTTGGGCGGCGCATGGCATTGGTAGAAAAATTAATACGATGCTTGAAGAACAGGTTGGCATATCGAAAGTCAGGGCTTTTTTGGAAGAGGTTTATAACCAGGTTGGTGATTCAAAATCTGATCTTAATTCACTTAGTGATAAGGAGTTAATAGAGCTCGCATCTAATTTGACTGGTGGTTTGCCGGTTTCGACCCCGGCGTTTAACGGTGCAGAAGAAGAAGAGATTAAGAAGATGCTTTCGTTAGCAGATATGCCTACCACTGGCCAAGTTGTTTTGTACGACGGTAGGACAGGAGATCAATTCGATAGATCAGTGACTGTGGGTTATATGTACATGTTGAAACTTAATCATTTGGTGGATGATAAGATGCATGCGCGCTCAACAGGATCATATAGTTTGGTTACTCAACAACCTCTTGGCGGAAAAGCTCAGTTTGGAGGACAAAGGTTTGGAGAAATGGAGGTGTGGGCTTTGGAGGCTTATGGTGCAGCATATACCCTCCAAGAGATGCTTACTGTGAAATCAGACGATGTCGCTGGTAGAACAAAGATGTATAAGAATATTGTTGATGGTGATTTAAAGATGGAACCCGGTATGCCGGAGTCCTTTAATGTGCTTGTTAAAGAGATTCGATCGCTAGGCATTAGTATTGAGTTAGAGACTGAGTGATTCGTTTTTAGTAAGGAGAAAAGATTGTGAAAGACTTGTTAAATTTACTTAAATCACAGGGCTCTGAAGACGAATTTGATGCGTTGAAGATTGGTTTAGCCTCGCCCGAGTTAATTAGATCATGGTCTTATGGTGAAGTTAAAAAACCCGAGACTATAAATTACAGAACCTTTAAGCCTGAAAGAGATGGTCTTTTTTGCGCTCGAATTTTTGGGCCTGTAAAAGACTATGAGTGTTTGTGTGGCAAGTATAAACGACTTAAACACAGAGGAGTTGTTTGCGAAAAGTGCGGAGTTGAGGTCACGCTTACAAAGGTTCGTAGAGAGAGAATGGGTCATATCGAGCTCGCTTCGCCCACAGCGCATATCTGGTTTTTGAAATCGTTACCTTCCCGAATTGGATTATTGTTGGATATGACTTTAAGAGATATCGAAAGGGTTCTCTATTTTGAGTCGTTTATTGTTATCGACCCGGGATTGACTGATTTAGAGACTTGTCAGTTATTGAGTGATGAAGAGTACTATCAAAAATTAGAAGAGTTTGGAGATGAATTCGATGCGCGCATGGGCGCTGAAGCGGTCAGAGAATTGCTGTTGAATTTGGATTTAGATGCGGAAATTGCGACCCTAAGAGAAGAGATTCCAGCTACAAACTCGGAAACTAAAATCAAGAAGTTCTCAAAACGCTTGAAGTTGATGGAGGCATTCAGAAAGTCTGGTAATAAGCCTGAATGGATGATCCTAGAAGTTTTGCCAGTCTTGCCGCCGGATTTGCGACCTCTTGTTCCTCTTGATGGTGGACGTTTTGCGACTTCAGATCTTAATGACTTGTATCGAAGAGTCATAAATAGAAACAATAGGTTAAAGAGGCTATTAGACCTGGTTGCACCAGATATTATTGTTAGAAATGAAAAGAGAATGTTGCAAGAGTCGGTAGATGCGCTCTTGGATAATGGTAGACGAGGTAGAGCTATCACAGGGTCAAATAAGCGACCTTTGAAATCGTTGGATGATATGATCAAAGGTAAGCAAGGTAGGTTCCGTCAAAATCTTCTTGGCAAGAGAGTAGACTATTCGGGTAGGTCCGTGATTGTCGTAGGACCGACTCTTAAATTACATCAATGTGGGCTACCAAAAAAAATGGCACTCGAGCTTTTTAAACCATTCATTTTTGGAAGATTGGAAGATCAGCAGTTAGCGACCACTATTAAAGCCGCAAAAAAAATGGTTGAAAGAGAAACCACCGAAGTTTGGGATATATTGGCTGACGTGATTCGGGAGCACCCAATCCTGCTTAATCGTGCTCCAACGTTGCATAGGTTGGGTATTCAAGCATTTGAACCGGTATTGATCGAGGGTAAAGCTATTCAATTACACCCGCTAGTTTGTACCGCATACAACGCAGATTTTGATGGCGATCAAATGGCTGTACACGTTCCGATTACGTTGGAGGCTCAGCTGGAGAGCAGAACGCTGATGATGTCCACAAACAATGTCCTATCACCTGCTAGCGGAGAGCCAATTATAGTTCCCTCTCAGGATGTGGTGCTTGGGGTTTATTACATGACCAGAGAAAGAGTGAACGCCAAAGGCGAAGGGCTTGTTTTTTCTGATACCGAAGAGGTTCAACGAGCTTATCATTCTAAGAACGTTGCTCTTCAGGCCAAAGTTAAGGTTCGATTTGAGACAGAAATAATTGGAGAGGATGGGGAGTCTGAATGTCGGCCGAAGATATTTGATACTACGGTTGGCCGAGCATTGTTATACGATATTGTGCCCAAGAAGCTATCGTTTGATGTTGTAAATCGTACGATGGATAAAAAAGCGATTTCAAAATTAATTGATGATTGCTATAGAAAATGTGGCCTCAAAGATACGGTGATATTCGCAGATCAGCTGATGTATGCTGGCTTTGCTCATTCGACTTCTTCGGGTGCATCAATTGGAGTAGAGGATTTTGTGGTCCCTGAAAACAAGGCTTCTCTCATTGATGATGCGCAATCCGAAGTTGCTGAAATTGAGGCGCAGTACGCTTCCGGTCTCGTTACTCAGGGAGAAAAGTACAATAAGGTCGTAGATATTTGGGGTAGAACTAATGACCTTGTCGCCCGGTCTATGATGGAGGGGATTTCAAAGGAAACAACTACTAACAAAGATGGAGAGGAAAAAGAACAGGATTCTTTCAATTCGGTATTTATGTATGCCGATTCCGGAGCAAGGGGTTCGCCTGCCCAGATCAGACAGTTAGCCGGTATGAGGGGCTTAATGACTCGGCCCGATGGCAGCATTATAGAAAATGCGATAACGGCAAATTTCCGCGAAGGATTGAATGTGAATGAGTATTTCATATCAACTCATGGAGCGAGAAAGGGATTAGCAGACACTGCGTTGAAGACGGCGAATTCTGGATACTTGACTCGTCGATTAGTTGATGTGGCTCAGGATGTTGTGATTACCGATCAAAATTGCGGAACAAAAGATGGTTTGCTGGTCGCATCTATTATTGAAGGTGGGGATGTGGTTGAGGCTTTGGGTACTCGAGTTTTAGGTCGTATCGTCGCAAAAGAGGTGATAAGTGGAATTGATGAGAATGTCGTTATAAAAGTCGGCACACTGGTAGATGAGGCATTAGTTGTTCAGCTGGATCAGTTAGGCATTGATGAAATGTGGGTAAGGTCGCCAATTACTTGTGAAACCAAATTTGGGGTTTGTGCTGCTTGCTACGGAAGGGACTTGGCCAGAGGGCATTTAGTGAACGTCGGCGAGACGGTTGGTGTTATTGCTGCTCAATCTATAGGTGAACCTGGCACTCAACTGACAATGAGAACCTTTCACATTGGTGGAGCTGCTTCCAGAGCAACGGCTATTGATAACATCCAAGTGAAACATGGGGGCGAAGTAAGGCTTCATAATTTGAAAACGGTTACTAGAGAGTCAGGGGAGCTGGTTGCCGTGTCGCGATCTGGTGAAATTGCTATAGCCGATGATTATGGAAGAGAGCGTGAGCGTTATAAGTTACCTTATGGCGCGGTGATATCGGTTGCGGAAGAAGAGCCTGTAGAAGCAGGACAGGTGATTTCGCAGTGGGATCCACACACTCATCCGATTGTTGCTGAAGTTGATGGCGCTATAGAGTTTGTAGAGATGGAGGATGGTTTGTCGATAACAAGACAAACTGACGAACTCACAGGTTTGACTAATATCAACGTGTCTGATCCCAAAGACAGACCTTCTGCTGCTAAGGACTTGCGGCCGGCGGTTAGGCTTCTTGATAGTAAAGGTTCGCCGGTTGTGCTGCCGGGTAGTGATTTGCCAGCGAATTATTTCTTACCAAGCGGGGCGATCTTAAATATCGAAGATGGTGATAAAATTGGAGTCGGCGATATTATTGCGAGAATTCCTCAAGAGGGGAATAAAAATCGTGATATTACTGGGGGTCTTCCAAGAGTTGCTGATCTGTTTGAAGCTCGTAAACCTAAAGAGCCGGCCGTGCTAGCTGAGGCTACTGGTACTGTCAGTTTTGGAAAGGAAACCAAAGGAAAGCGTCGTTTGGTGATTACTTCACCAGATGGTGAGCCAGTGGAAACCTTGATACCAAAGTGGCGAAACATTGGGGTTTTTGACGGCGAGCAAGTGGAAAAGGGCGAAATTGTTTGTGACGGTCCTTTTAGTGCTCATGACATCTTGAGGTTAAAAGGGGTCTCCCAATTGGCTGATTATATTGTGAATGAAATTCAGGAAGTCTATCGATTGCAGGGCGTTATGATTAACGACAAGCATATTGAGACAATAGTGCGACAAATGTTACGAAAAGTTGAAGTGTCGGATTCTGGTGATTCAGATTTAATAAGAGGCGAGCAGTTGGAATTCAATGCGATAAAAGAAATTAATTCTGAACTGGAAGCTGATGGCAAAGAGCCGGCTAAGTTTCAAAGGATGTTGTTAGGAATTACTAAGGCTTCTTTGGCAACAGAATCTTTTATTTCGGCAGCCTCTTTTCAGGAGACAACGCGTGTTCTTACAGAGGCTTCCGTTACAGGGAAACTAGATTATTTGAGAGGGTTGAAGGAGAACGTGGTTGTTGGAAGATTGATTCCAGCGGGTACGGGCCTGACTTAT
>CAZYHH010000189.1:0-6590 GCA_964647295.1 uncultured Pseudomonadales bacterium | reverse complement strand
AAGACGGTAAGAAACGTGAGTATGGCGGTGCTGTCAGACGAACGCAAACTAGTCTTAGTGTTGTCATAAATACTAGAGATTTATGCAGCACAAAGCTGCTGCCACTCAACAAGAGCAGCTTCACGTTGAACCTTATATGTAACCCTAGAATTTAGATGGCGTTCCTTGTTGAAGTGGTTGAAAACTGAAGCGTGGATCGAGACGAATGTCTGTAACCGGACATACATCATCACGATGAGACGAATGATCTCCGGTGATGTTTTAGAATAAGGAAAGGGATTGGGATTTTTCATCCACAAACTCTATGGATTTAGTCGATCGACGTTAAAGTAGGTTTTCCTCTGACAGTGCTTATGCCGATAATGTCGGCTTTCGGGGGTAAAGCAGACATCAATCACATAAGGTCAAAGAGTCCGCTATTAGCCAGAAGCGGACGCCAACATACTTGTCATTCGAGATCTACTCAAATACGGCGGACCATAATTGAAATGCGGGTAACTTTACGATCTACCTTGATTACAAATAATCTAGGTAAATGAAATTTGATATCAAGAATATATATCGAGAATGGTATATAATACGGTAGATTTATACCATTTGTATTAGCAGACGAGGATGACCCCAATGGCAAGCCCCGACTTCGAGCATCTTATCAGAAATCATTTAAAATTGCGGCATTTAGCCGTACTCACCGCAATAACAGATCATGCTAGCTTTCAAAAAGCTGCCTACAGCTTGCACATGACGCAGCCAGCGGTTTCCCGGTGCGTGAAAGATTTGGAAACGTTGATAGGTTTTAAGTTGTTTGATCGATCTTCCAAAGGAACAACCACCACAAATCTTGGCGAAGTCTTTATTCGACATGCCCGGACGATTTTAGCTCAAATCCGTCATGCAGGGAATGAATTAAATGATCTTGCCAATGCTAGGTCTGGAGTTCTGGCAGTTGGCTGTACGGCAGAAGCTCATATGGGTCCATTTATTGACACTATTTGCGAATTAACGAACGAGCACCCTGGCATAAGAACATCTATACAAGAGGGTTTTTATGCTCAACTTGTGCCAATGCTCGAAAACGGTGAAATTGATTTCCTGATTAGCCGACTTGATCAATCTGTTGAACATTCCAACCTAGATACCTCTGTACTATTCCACAGAAAATGGGGTGTGTTCTGTCGGTCAGATCATTCATTAATTAAAAATCATCGATTAAGTTTAAAAGATGTCCACCATGACGCTTGGATAATACCGCTCAAGAACACTGTAATCCACCCGATGATCAGTTCGATATTTTCAGCGCAGAATCTTACGCTACCCAGCAACGCGATTGAATGCAGTTCGGCCTTGTTTGCCAAAGATATACTTGCTCGGTCCAATCGATTGATGTTAATGCCAGAGACATTCAGTTTGCCTACTGATCATTCCAACCCAATTGCAATGCTCCCTATTGAAACGAGTCAAAGCACACATCCAGTTGGTATTACTAGTGTTCGATCTAGGGAATTTACACCGGCCCAATTATTGTTTCGCGAACGGTTGTCTAAGTGTGCCTTGGAATTAGGGCTATCTATGAAATAGTTTCTCCCCTCAGTTCCAAAATAACTTGATATTTATTTTAGTAAAAAATTACATATCAAATTTGGTATCTCATTTGTCATAATTCTCATTTTACTTATATTTCATTAAGCCGTATTTTAAATGAGGGTAGCGAGGAATTATAAATGAGTCACCCCAAATGAACTATTTAGTCGAGTGAGAAAATAGGATCAGTGATGCCGAAAGCAACAAAATCAGATAAAACGAATGAGCCAATTTTTGAACCGGACCCGGAAGTCTTAGCAAAATTTCCGAACATATCCGGAAACACAGTCAATGGATTGGGGGAAGCGAAGCCACGGCGACCCAATCCGTTTTTCTGGCATCCACCTGATCGTCAAACTCACGGCGAATTGAGAGAATTCGTGATGGAAAGCTTTGTTGCACGCCGCGAAGGAGGACGTGATTGGGGTGATGTCGGTGATAACGGCCCTGACTTGATAGTAAAATCTCCCAATCCAGAGAAAAAAACAGCTGAGGAGTGGTCGGAACTTATTCAAGAAATGGCTGTAGATTGTGAAGCTGATATAAGCGGCATTACAGAAATGGACCCTCTTTGGGTATACAAAAGCTACGAAATTTCGGAACCGACACTTATAGTTATGGGTTTTGCCCAAGACTATGAAAAAATGAAACACGCGCCTCCAGGACCGGGAAATCATTATTCCAATACCGAAGTGCGAAAACAGTACAATCGAGGTGCTCGAGCTTCGCGGAAACTAGCTAATAAGATTAGAAAAATGGGTCATAATGCTACCCCACATCATGGGCCGGATGCCGAATCACTATTGATGATTCCTGCCGCTATTTCGGCTGGTTTTGGAGAACTTGGAAAACATGGCTCTATTATTAATCGAAAATTCGGGTCAAATTTTAGATTGGCTGCGGTTAGCACAGATTTGCCTCTTCTGACGCACGATGAAGACGAGTTCGGATCGGACGATTTTTGTGTGAATTGTCAGATATGCACAAATGCCTGCCCTCCCGATGCGATAACCGAAACCAAGCATCTCGTGCGCGGCGAAACAAAATGGTATGTCGATTTTGATAAATGCATTCCGTATTTTGCGGAACACCTTGGTTGTGCATTATGTATGGTAGTATGCCCATGGAGCCGTCCCGGAATAGCTGAAAATTTGATTCGTAAATTGGCTCGAAATAAAAAGTAGGATGTGGCTACGTGCTAATTATCAGCCTATTTTTTACCCTGTGATAAAAGATTTTTAAGAGTCCGCTAAGGGTCATTGGCAGACACTCTTGCCTGATCGCAATAACGTCTGCTTTCGGGGGTAAAGCAGACATAATCTTGGTAAGGCAAAAGAGTCTGCTTTTGACCCGAAGCGGACTCACTCAATAATTCCAAAAGCGTTAGAAACTGTAAAAGTTACGCATCGTTTAAGCCCCATGTTCCGGCATAACGTCCATTATTGAGCCGGGCCGGGCTTTAATCATATCCGTGAGTTCTTTTTGTAAAATCTTCTTACCTGGATCATCGAAGCGATTGATCATTTCGTCTGGATCATCGACAAGTTCATACATTTCACCGGCCCGTGATATTAATTCCAGTGTGAGTTTTGCAGTCTTAGTGCGGACTGTTCTGAGATTAAGCTCTACACCTGTACGACTGGGTTGCTGGTTCCATTCACTATAGGCGACATCTCGGCTCCCGTTTTCTCCTTCGATGAGATCGCGGATTGAAGTGCTTTGAATGTCAGCGGGTAAATCAATCCCCGCCCAATCGTAGAAAGACGCAGCCAAGTCGAGCGTCGAGATTGGCGCATCGATGGTTTTATTCTTATCAATACCAGGACCTCGCACGATAAATCCTAAGCGAAGCAGCCCTTCATAGGGCGTTGGTCCTTTAAGATACAATCCGTGATCTCCAAGCAAATCACCATGATCAGAAGTGAAAATAACAATCGTGTTTTCTGCCAATCCACTCTCTTCAAGTTTTTGCAATATCCTTCCGACACCTTGATCAATGAATGACAACTCGCCGTAATAATTGGCGGTCATTTGGCGAAGTTGGCGATCGGTTTGAGGCTGTATCCTTGAATATTCTTTACGCAAAATGAGTTCATGCTCATGCTTTGCCTGTGGCTCGCTCTCTAACGACGCGCGGTGCCACCATGGACGTTGATCCAAATCACGTTGGTGGTGCTTGGCTATATCAACTTCATCTTCATGATGTAGCCTGCTCCAGGGTTCCGGACAATCGAACGGATGGTGTGGATCAGGGTAGGATGTCCAGAGGCAAAATGGTTCTTCATCATTGCAATTGTCTAAAAAGTCGATGGTTCGATCGGTAACCCAAGTTGTGGAGTGCCATAATTCTGGCAGTTTCGAGAACCATGTTTGAGCGGCTTCTTGTTTCGGGCCAAAATCTTCCTGCCAGAGTTTCCAAGCTTCGCCTTCTTTGCCATGTCCCCAAAACCACCGCTCAAAATGGTGCCCGCGGGGTGGTTTTTCACATGGTAGCAAATCGTGCCAGTGACCCAAGATCATCATCTCAACATGCTGAAAACCCATATATGGGCCAGACCAATCTTGCGGAAAATTTGCCGATTCCTTGCGGCTTTCTGGCGCACCAAAAGGCGTTGCATTGGGGTTTTCGCCAAAATGTCCTTTGCCAATGAAAGCACTGCGATAACCATTTTTGGAAAGTGTTCCTGCCCAACCTTGCTCGCCGATCTTTGGATCGAGGCTTACATGGTTGTCATACACACCGTGGCTCAAGGGCAATAGACCTGTGAGAATTGACGCCCGAGCCGGCTGACAAACAACATTTGGTGTTATGCAATTTGAAAAACGCGTTCCTTCCGCTGCCATTCTATCCAGGTAAGGGGTTTTAATATTACGACCTTCAAAGCCATAGCAATCTGCTCGATGTTGATCGGATGTAATCAGAAGTAAGTTTGGTTTCATTCAACTATTCATCTTGCTTCTATTTGGATTTTTAACTTTCACATTATTTACCATGTATTTCAATGGTTTATAATGATAGTTTTCTAGAATTCTCTAGAAAAGATGGAGGATGGTGGGTCCTCCGATTAACATAATTTATTTATATATCAGTGGTTTAAAATAAATCTATTATTCTACCCACATCTGTACCCACATTAAACAAGTTGATTGTAACACACGTAAAAAGACGTGAGAAGACAATAAAGCCTGTAATTCTTTGTTTTTATTAGATTATTAGGAACGTCCACGAACAGGGAAAGACGGTAAGAAACGTGAGTATGGCGGTGCTGTCAGACGAACGCAAACTAGTCTCTGTGTGTCGTGAATACTTGTGATTTATGCAGCACAAAGCTGCTGCCACTCGGCAAGTGCAGCGTTACGTTGCAGCTTGAAATTGTCCCTGTCGATGATGTGACGTTCTTGATTGAAGTGGTTGTAAACAGATGAATGAATTGAGACAAATTTTTGCAAACTTCGCATCCGCCTGAACTTCAACATAGCATATTCTCGCCGTCGAAAAGGAAGATGAGAGTTTTCACATCTGTTATTCTTCCATCGCCCTACTTCTTGTGTAGGTTCGTTACCGATAGTTTTCATGGCAGCGCGATATGATTTTAGTCTATCAGTCACGATGACTTTTGGAGCGCCATATTTTTTCATGATCTTCTTGAGGAAAACGAAGGCTGCTTTGCGGTCGCGATGCTTTGATACATAGGCTTCTAGAACTTCGCCTTCATGATCAACAGCCCGCCAAAGATAGTGAGTCTCGCCGTTGATCTTCACGAACACCTCATCAAGGTGCCACTTCCAATTTGAATAGTTAGGGACCGGGTACATCCGTTTTTTGCGTATCTCGCGCGCGAACATTGGGCCAAATTTGTTCCACCAATAGCGTACTGTTTCGTGACAAATATCGATACCGCGCTCGTGGAGCAGATCTTCGATGTTACGAAGTGAAAGTGGAAACCTAACATACATCATCACGGCGAGGCGGATGATCTCGGGTGACGTTTTAAAATAGCGGAAGGGATTGGGATTTTCATCCACAAACTCTATGGATTTAGTCGATCGACGTCAAAGTAGGTTTTCCTCTGACAGTGCCCAAGTAACGCCGGTTGCGTGCCCCCGCAACCAATACTGGAAGCCAAAAACGAGGTTTCCAATTCCTTCAAAAAATGAGCTTGGTGCCATCTTGGTGCCGAATAAAAACGGGTTTTGACCTTCAGGTTCTTTTTGACACCTGATCCACAAGAGGCAACGTCCGGCCATAAATTGCTAAAAGCTGCATCTCGGCAGCCCGATTATAAGCTGTTATAATTGGAGTGTATTATGGCAAAAAAAATAACCTCGTATAAAAATCTATCGATTCGCTGGCGTGAAGATCGGCGCTTGTATGTTCTCGACGCTCGCCCCATTGGTGGCAAACGGGAAAACTGGGATACGAAATCCGAAGCTTTAAAAAGAGCGAAAGAACTTTTTGAGCAATGGAATGATGGCGACCCGATTGTGGTCGAGGAGAAATGGTCGGTCGATTTTGCTGTCGAGAAATATATCGAGATCAGCAAGCTTCGCCTCGATGATGAAGCAGACCGCTACGGCCCGTCATGGTATGCCCAGCAAACCCGTCAGCTCCACTTTATCAAGAAGTTGACCGTGAACGATTTTCGTCTGGGATCGATCAAGGTGAGTAAGCTTACCACCGATATGATGGTCCATCACTTATGGCCCTCTTTGAAAAAAAGTTTTCCCTCCGATCTGACGGCGATGACCTATTATGTGACCTTCAAACAGATGATGGAGCTATGCGTCACTCGAAAGCAAATTCCGAGCAACGTTGCCCGTGATGCAACCAGCAAGACCCTCAATCCGAGGGTGGTGTTCCCGAATAAACAAGCCCGTGTTGCCCAGAGGCTGCGTGAGGACGTGCCGAAGGTGGCTCCCGAAACGATGCAGAGAATTATCTCTCAAATTCCTGATCTAAAAGATCGGCTGACTGTGTTGACGGCTTCATCGACGGGCTTGCGGGGCGG
>CAZYHH010000188.1:0-6594 GCA_964647295.1 uncultured Pseudomonadales bacterium | reverse complement strand
GAGGATGGCATATAAGTCGAGGAGGGCGGGGATATGGAATTCACGCCAGACGAAAAAATCGCCCAAGGTGATTTAATTGAGGGTAAAAATTGGTCCGTGGAATGTGTGTATACTCCTGGGCATACATCTAATCATGTTTGCTATCAGCTTAGAGAGGGCCGAATTTTGTTCACGGGTGATCATGTGATGGGCTGGTCGACCAGCATCGTTTCCCCACCTGATGGCGACATGGAAGCCTACATGAGCAGCCTAGAATTGCTGTTGGACCGAGATGATGAGGTATATTGGCCTACTCACGGTCCGGCCATTACCGAGCCTAAAGAGCATGTCTCAGCATTCATCGCCCATCGCAACGAACGAGAAAAACAAATTTTGGCCTGCATAGATCAAGGTATTTACGGTATCGGTGAGATGGTTCCCAAAATGTATCAGGGCACTCCAGAGTTTATGTATCCAGCTGCTGCGCGTAGTGTCTTGGCGTCGGTTGAATACATGGCGAAGCGTGGTGTCTTGATTGCAGATAGCGAATCGCTTATGGAGGCTAAGCTTGAGCGCGGTTAAGGATCAGCCCGCGATTTTTTTGCGTGTTTCTAGAGTCGGCTCGTATTTTTCTGGAGTTTTGAGCTTCTGAGCCAGAGGAAGCTGAATGACGACTGCAACGCCAGAGTTGTCGATAAGATTGGCAGCCCTGACGTAACCTCCGTGATGCTCCGCTATTATTCGGACAACATATAATCCAAGTCCGAAGTGTAATCGGTTATGTTGATCTCGGTGGCTGACCATTGATTCAAATAATGAGTCTTCAATCGACGGGGGTAGGATAGAACCTCTGTTAGCGACCGTGATCCTTAAGTGCTGGTCAACCTTGTCCAGTTGTACTTTTATAGCAGAGTCTTTACGGTGGAAGTCGATAGCGTTATCCATGATTTTGTCCATCATTTGCTCCACACGAAAATCTGAAGCCATCGCAAAGGCCCTTTCTCCGCAACCTGTATAGGTGATTGATTCTTTGGGATGCACAAGACTGTAATTGTTTATATAGCTTTCTAAAAAACTGCCTAAATCAATTAGTTCAAAGTCTTCCGATTGCAGTGCTTCCTCAAGGTTCGCGGCGTCTGCGAGATTTTGCACTATTGAACCGATTCGATTAACACCTCTTTTTGCGCTTTCTAGGTATTTGCTGTTGCTGACTTCTTCATGATTCAAAGCCAAATTTTGTAGGGAAGTGCTCAAGGTGTTGAGTGGGTTGTTGATTTCGTGTCGCAAGGTTCTGGGCATGCTGGCGAGAAAGGTGTTGTGCTGTCGTAACTTGGACAGCATGTTGGCGATGCTTCTGGCTAAATCTCCTATCTCGTCTCCAGATTGAACTTCACTCTTGAGTTCGATGTCCTTGAGACGGCCGTAGCTGTCAATGGCTGAGCTTGCTTCTCTTCGAAGGGTCCGGATTCTCCAAGCTAATCGTCCTGCAAAAGCGATCAAAGCGATGAAGATAACGAGTAAACTCAATGCGGATAGAAGTATGACCTCTTCAAAAGCTTTACGCTGAAAAGTCAGAATATCTTTGATGTTTTGCTCGACGATGACTGAACCGATCACTTCTTCACTTGAGATGATAGGATGAGCAACAACGATGATCTCTTGATCATCCAGGGTAGAGCTACGTATCGCCATCGGTTGTCCCGATAAGCTTGCGGACAAGGCCTCATTAAAGGCCTGTTGCTCATTGGATGTTTTGTTCGCGGGATCATAAGTTTCTCCGGTGGCAACTAAGTGAACCATCGGACGAATAACTTCAAATATCTCTGACAGCTGGTTTTTCAAGGATTTGGAAGCATTGGAATCCAGTCTATCCTCAATCTGGACTTTTCCGACTTCGGCGCGAATGCGCTTTCGATCATCGATAACTAATATTTTGGCGCCTGAGTAGCCCAAGCCTTGAACGATGTTCCTGACTTCTGGGGTTCTAAGGACCACAAGGTTAAAACTTTGTTTGCCGGGCTTGGGTGTTGTTCGTGTTTGTCGAACAATGTTCCGAGAGTTACCGTCATCGACATCAGCGAAGGTTATTCCAAAGTGTTTTCTAGAACCTAGCAGGTTTAGCGGGAAGCGAAATTCCAGCCATAGTTCTCCGCTTTGCACTATTAGCTTTCCTTGGATATCACTAATTGCTTGCCCGCTACTTGCGTATTTCCATTGCTCGTCCATTTCGAAGCCGGTTAAACTTCCTTCCTTCTCAAAAGCGAGCGTCACTCGACCTGGCGTACCATTGGGTTTTTGAAAGTCGAGTCGGATTTGATCTGAATTGTCTAATTTAAGGAGTGTTCGATCTCGATAGACTATCTTATCGTCTAGAATTCTTAGATGGACATAAAGTAGGTTTGACCTTTCGCCGAGTAATAGCTCGAAATCACCATCGGAAAAACCGTTCATACCGAAGGACAGGTATTCTTTCATGAGATTGTCGCCCCAATCTTTGGGGTTTCCATCGAGCCGAATTGTAGCATCCAGCGGATGAGCAAATAGCGACTCGAAATTTTCTAATTCTAGCGGTAGGTCATTGAACAAGTCTTCTCTACCATTAAATAGCGTGGATATCCCTTCAGCCGTGAGAAGCTGAGTCTGAGTTTGTCCTTGTAAAAGAAGATTCTCCATTTCATACAGTTGGCGATAGCTGATCCAGGGGATGACCAGCAATGCCAGTCCAAATAACACTAGCTTGGTGCCGAGTTTAGGGCCTCGATACCCTTTGCCGATCTTCATGAAAAAGTCATGAAACGATTATTCTGACCAGCGGTATCCAAATCCATACTCACTTTTTATTAGATTAAATTCGGCATCCGCAGCTTCAAATTTCTTTCGAATATTCCTCATGTGTGTGTTGATTGTATTATTGGTTACCAAACTTTGCATGGTTGCATTCATCAGCGTTTCGTAGCTCACCGCGTGACCAGGAATTCGGACGAGCTTGGCTAGCATACGAAATTCAGTTCCCGATAAGTCGATCCGTTGGTTCTTCCATGTGACAATCAAAGCGTCTTGGTCTAATGTCAGATGCCCTATTTTTCGACCTGTTGCTTTGTCATCTGATTCGCGTTCATCTCGCGTCTCGCTGATCCTCAGAAGTGACGTGATTCGCTCGGCCAGGTAATCAAGTGTTATCGGTTTGGGCAAATAATCCCAAGCCCCCAATCTCAACCCAGAAATCTTATCTATTTCATCGATTCTTTCGGTCAGAAATATTACTGGTAAATTTGGGGAGCGGTGCAAGAGTTCCCTGCAAAGTTGAAAGCCCCCATCAATTTCATCTTCTAGAATAATGTCTAGAATCGCTAAATCCGGTAGCTCTGAATCAAAGGCTTTGATCGCTTCCTGCCGATTTGAATAAGCGGATACCTGGTACCCTTTTTTTGCTATGGCATCTGAATAGTTCAGTCTTTGGTCCGGGTCATCTTCTACGATAGCAATCTTCTTAGCCATCTTTTGTTGCCTCGGTTTCTAATAGTAAATTATGGCTTATTTTTGCTCACAAAATAGGACTACGCCTACCTAATGTTGGCTGTCATTGTCCAGCAGCAGGTATGGTACTGTAATTTTGCAATAATTGATTGTAGAGCAGGCGAACTGGATAATAAAACTTAAATGAACGATTAGAGAAAGTCTTTGGTTTTCGATTACCTTTCGACAAATTGGATGGAAGTGCTCGGCCTTACCAGTGGGTTACTTTGTGTCTGGCTGCTCATCAAAGAAAACATATGGACTTTTCCAATTGGACTATTCTATGCGCTGATTACTGTTGTCGTCGTCTATAACGAAAGACTTTTCGCTGACGTAATCTTAAATTTCTACTACGTGGTGATGAATGCCTTTGGTTGGTATTTTTGGCTCTTTGGTGGGCAGAGTAGACGAAGTCGGGACGCACTGGAAGTAGGGGTGATTCCACTCAAGCAGATTGCATGGTTGGTGTTAATTATGGTGGCCGGCACACTGCTTATGGGTTGGGGATTTTCTACCTATAGCAATGCTGATCTCGCCTATGCCGATAGTTTTACTACCGTGGCTAGCTTCATCGCGATGTATTTAGCAGCTAAAAAATATCTGGAGAGCTGGTATTTATGGTTTGTTGTCGACATTGTTCAAGTAATTCTCTATCTGGTTAAAGGGATTGAATTATACGCCTTGCTGTATCTGATCTATCTGGTAATGGCTTATTGGGGTTGGAAGGCATGGAAAGAGTCAATAAGGCAGGTAGTGATTGAGCCTTAATATCGTTGTCACCGGCCCTGAGAGTACCGGTAAAACTCAACTTGCGGTGACCCTTTCTGAGAAGTTAGGCGTTCCATTAATTACGGAAGTTGCGAGAGAGTACCTATTGGATCGGATGGGTCGTTATTTACCAAGTGACCTTCTAACGATTTCTGAGCTTCAATATCGTCAAGAAAGCGTAATGCGTGACGATACGGGGTTTGTTGCAGATACCGACCATCAAGTGTTATCGATTTGGTGGCAGGAAAAATACGGTCCTTTGCCTCGTAGTTTGACGGATTTATACCGAACTCAGGGTGAGCGCTTTTATCTATTGTGTTTTCCTGACCTACCTTGGCAAGCGGATCCGCTGCGCGAAAATGAGCGCGATCGCCACCGCCTTTTTGATATTTATGTTAAAGATCTTGAAAGCCGAAATCTTCCTTATGCGATTGTGAAGGGTGCTGGAGAAGAAAGAACTCTATCGGCAATTCAGGCAATTACCGGTTATAAGGAGGCGAGTATTTGTTGTGCATCTGAAAATTGATCCAAAATCTCCTGACGTCTATTGCCTTGGCTGATTTGGTATTTGGCCCAACCACATTCTCTTCGCCAGTAATCTGATAGGTTTTTCGTGACTCTCGCCTGACCACAACCGTTTTCAAACTGTTCGCAAAGATCAAATAGTTCTTCCATAGGTAATGTTAGTCCTTGGTGTAGCGTTACTAGGTCAAACAGCGGGTCATTATTACCGATAAATTCCCAATCAATGGTAGCCCATCCCGTTTGCGTCACGATGACATTCCAAGGGTTTAGGTCGTTGTGGGATGCAACATAACGAGCACAATTAGTTTGGTTATCCTCCCTATCAATCATTCCGTATTGTTCGAGAAGATCACTTAAAGGATATGTTCGATCACATTCAGGTAGACGGTCGTGCAGAGAGGCAACGTAATCGAGGAGTAATTGGCGGTCTGAGGATCCTTCATATATATCGGCAAGCAGGGTTCCTTGGATTTTTCGGCTGATCATTTGGCCCGTCTTGGTGTCCAGCACGAGTGGCTTGTTTAGTAGGGGATCTTCGGGAAGGTGCTCCAACCATTTGGATTCATGATCGTAATCTACAAAGGGCTGCCTGCTCTGCGGTAACCTAAAAATATAGTGCTTGCTATCATACTTGAAAGAGTAATTTTGATTGCTATACCCGGTACTTATATATTCAACATCACTGATTCCACCCATATTCCAGTGAGGAACAAGCTTTATCAAGTATTTCCTTAGATCGATATTGTTCAAAATAATGATTTAGCGGTTCGGCTGTATATGCTTTTGTCTAAGTTAGTGAGTTTCTAACAAATGAATCAGTTAAGGCCGACTACCATGGCCATTGTTGATCCTATCTGTTCGTGGACCACTACATCTGCAATCGAATCTAGTGGTGTTTCCTCCCGGTTTACGATCGCGAGGCTTGCACCATTACGTTTAGCGTATTCGGGGAAGCCAGCCGCCGGATAAACAGTTAATGAAGAACCTAGGACGATCATGAGATCACAGTGCTCCACGAGCTCCTGTGATCGCTGCATTTCGTATTCCGGCATTGACTGTCCGAAGGAAATGGTCGCTGTTTTAATGATTCCGCCGCATTCGCGCCAAGGCTTGACCTCTAGAAACTCATCGAATTCTCTTTGTAGGTCTGCTAACTCGTAACGCTGACCGCACTCTAGGCACTTGGCGTAACTGTTATTTCCGTGCAACTCAATAACTAAATCATCAGGAATGCCTGAGTTTTGATGAAGGTTGTCCACATTTTGCGTGATGATTCCGATGCATTTCTCTAGCTCGACCAACCTGGCTAACGCTTTATGACCTAGATTGGGTTCTGCATTTTCCCAAGCCCCGTCTGAAGGAGCAAATTTACGTCCCCAGGACTCTTTTCGAACATCAGCAGATGCAACAAAGTCCTGAAATTGAATCGGTTGTATCTTCGTCCACAAACCGGTTCCAGGACTCCGAAAATCGGGGATACCCGACTCGGTGCTGATGCCCGCGCCAGTAAAACACAGAATTCTCTCAGATCGATCGATCAGATTCCCTAGCTCGTCAATTTGTTCCTGACTCACGTTAGATGATCCTTGTCTATTGTTTAGCAATTTATTCGATTATGTTGTTCTAAGACCATAGAATTGTCCAATAGACAATTAAGTAACTGTTTTACGACAAAGTTATGGAAGATAAATTTGCGGTCTAGTGGTTTTAGGATAATCAGCTACCTGCTGATATTAGTGCTGGCTCTAGCTATTGGGTTAGCTGCTTTATTTAGTTTTTACGGATGGTCTAAAGGCTACTCCGTGG
>CAZYHH010000187.1:2970-6607 GCA_964647295.1 uncultured Pseudomonadales bacterium | reverse complement strand
GTAAGAAACGGGCAATCCTAATACCAGATCCGTCCCGTCAGTCTGCGGCTCCAGGGCCCGCTGACAGCCTTCTGGTGACAGTAATTCAACGCCAAAGGCCTTGCCGCCATTAGCCAGGGCCGTTTGAGACCGAACCACAGAGCGGGCGTTTCCATGCCCGTTAGCCGCGGGAATCTCGGCCCGTCGCCAACCCTCAGTGCTGGTTGAGTTCTCCGGAGTGATATCAAGACCGGAAAATACTCGTCCAGGAATAGACTCTGGGTCCATCTCAAGTATCGGCGCGGTCTCCACGGCGGGGACTAGATCGGCGATTCGATCGAAGTGCTTAGGATCAACTCCAATGTGAAAATCGGCATCAATCTTTTCCGCCACCTCTTCCCTGAAAAATGTACCAAAGGATTTTCCGGTAATCCGTCTGACGATCTCACCGATCAAATAACCCTGTGTGATAGCGTGGTAACCGCTCTGCGTACCAGTTTCCCACCAACTTTCTTGGGCAGCCAAATCCTCACAAGCAAAGTCCCAGTTATAAAGCTCTTCATTGGTAAAGGGCCGGCTAAAACCCGGCAAACCAGCTGAATGAGATAGGAAGTGCTTGACCAGAACATGCTCTTTACCTGCCGCACCAAATTCGGACCAATACTTAACCACCGGTGCATCCAGGTCCAGTTCTCCCCTGTCCGCCAGCATCAGCGCGACAATAAAGGTCATCGTCTTAGTCGTCGAATACACGTTGATAATGGTATTTTCTTGCCAGGGTCGCGTTTTTGCTTTGTCCTGATGCCCCGCCCAAATATCGACGACGTACTCACCATCAAGGGTGGGTGCAAAACAATCGCCGAAGTCTCCGGTGTTTTGAAAGTTATTCTCAAAGGTCTTGAGCACGCTACTAAATCGATCATCACAATGTCCGTGTATTTCCACTATCTTCCTTTCCTTCTAATTAATTCTGTTACTTTAATGTGGTTATCGGCCTCCGGCTGAACCTACACTACCAGTTTTCGACCCAGGGACGAATGATTACCTCAAAGGTCCAGGTCGATCGATGCTGCCGATGCAAATGCAGATAGGTATCAGCAATCCGGTCGGGATCAGCCATGTTATCGTTTTGGCTATCGCCAGCCAGTCTGTGTCGCCGGACACCATCTTCCTGCGTCCAGCCGATCGCTGCGTCTATGGGCACATGCGCAATATGGATTCCCTGAGGCATCAACTCTCGGGCCATGCTCGCCGCGAGCCCTGATTTGCCGTGCGAGGCCATCGCGAAAGCACCACTATTGGGATAGCCCTTGAACGCCGCACTGGCATTGGTAAAAATTATCGTGCCCAACTGCTCCTCTTTTTCCTCTGTCTGCCTGGTTAACATCGATGCCGCAGCTTGCTGTCCCACAAGAAATGCACTAAAGGTAGAGTTTCTGATGGTATCTAATACCAGCTGTGGATCGGCCTCGGTAATGGACTTTCGAAAAATATCTGGCGTGCGCCCATCAATGTTGTGGACCACGAGGCCGGGCTTACCTAAATCAGACTCTACCGAATCAAAAAGCGCGCTCACCTGTTCTGGCTCTCTGGCATCGCAAGGGTAACAATTCACCCCATATTCTTCGGACAGTGCTTTCATCACGGACTTTTCAGGGTTCCTCGCGGCCACCGCGACCTTCATGCCCTCCTGGGTAAACAGCCGTGCACAACTCGCGCTAATGCCCGGACCACCACCGACTATCAATGCTACTTCGCTCACGACAATTCCTTCTTTTTGTTATTGGTAGTTTTAACCTGTCCTGCCGACATCGACAAGTGTAATCAGTTATAAACCGAGAACCTGACTATCGGGCACAATGTCCGCCGTCGATGGTCACAATGGTACCAGTGGTATTGGACGATAAGTCGCTGACCAAGAAGGCTGATGCATCGGCGATGTGTTCAACCTGGCCTGGTGGATATCGGGTATCCCACATTTCTTTCCAGCGCTCAGGATCCCCAAACTTTTCCTGGGCCAAAACACGCTGCATCGTCTCCAGGCGTTCAGTGACAATCTGTCCAGGATTAATTCCTAGCACACGAATGTTATGTTTTCTCGAGACACCGCCCATGGCTCGGGTAATCGCCATCAAACCGGCATTCGCGCCAGCGCCAGCGATATAACCTGAAGAGGGTCTTTCGCCACCGGCACCAATGATATTCAGGATGACGCGCTGCCCAGATTCCTCTTGCCGTTGACTCATGTTTGAGTAAACGCCACGACACAGTGTGATGTAACCAAAGAGTTTTAGATCCCAGGCACTGCGCCAGGTTTCCTCGTCGACACGGTCTATATTGCCTGCGGGAATGGCGCCGGCATTGTTCACTAAAATATCAACATCACGGCTTTGTTCGGCAAGACCTTCCACTTCTGAAGTCACCGACAGATCCAGCGCGCTATAAGTAACACTTACGTTCGTATCAAGGCCCGCCAGATCGGCTTGAGCGGTTTGCAAATCTCTTTCATGCCGGGCAACCAGCTGGACGTGGCATCCTTCCTGGACCAGGCGTTTCGCGATACCCAGACCGATACCCTTTGATGCGCCAGTCACCAACACCTTCTTACCCGACAGATTCAGATCCATGCCTCTCTCCTCTTACCTTTATTTTTTTGCCTTTCTTGATGTCATTTATCTAGGGTCATAAAACGGTCAATCACATTTCTGGTGATTCTCGATACATCCGGCTGCTTTAATCCGTAAGCCCAGTCCGTACACCCAGTGGTAAATACTTGGCCTTTACCTTTCGTAAAGGTACCCATGACTGCATGACCTTCTGCGTATTGTGCTCGCACCGCTTCGGTATCCTCACCGCCCAAGCGCTCTGCAACCCAATTGAGTTCGCCGATATAGCCATCGGGCATTGGTGGGGCTTCCTGTGTCTCCCACAGATGTGCCGGCGCGGTAGCCAACACTTTAAAACCGTCAGGCACCTCCGATTCGATAGCCTGGGGAATACCGTCTACAACTTCAATCGGACAACCATCGCATTCATAGGCCACTGTAATGTCCTTTTCTCCGACACCCGAACCCACCGAAACGTCGAGCGACTCAAATGCCCAGTGTTCTGGGTCCCAGACCTGATAGCCGCCACTTCCCTTTGGTGCATTATTCATGTGCGCATAACCACCATAGGTAAAAGACACGCCGGTCATTTCACTTTCTGGTCGGCCGACTAATGGGTCGGACCACATCGTTGACAGTCCAGGCGCTCCCTCAGCATCGTAGTAAGGATCCGCTTGAAGATCGGTCTTATACGAGACCAGCGTCCTACCCTCGTTTTCGAAGCGCGCCTGCCAGAATGCCGTGTTCCCGGAAAAAAAGGCCGCGTTACCGCCTGCCTCGACGAATCCTTCGACGTTATCTCGCATGGCAGAGGACCAGTATTCATCGTGGCCGACCGACAAATATAACGGATACCCTGACAACAAATCCGGATCTCGATCAAGGTCCTCACTGATCGCATAAGCCAGGTTAAGCCCTTGCGCTTCGGCCCACTGAACAAACAAACTTTCTTGGTTCGCCCAGCCTGCGGCCATGCACCAACGCGAGTAACGTTGTCGATTCAATTCTTCGTGCGTTTCTTCATCCCAATGTATGAACTGGCCAATACGATG
>CAZYHH010000187.1:0-2960 GCA_964647295.1 uncultured Pseudomonadales bacterium | reverse complement strand
CGGCCCATACCCAGCAACCACCGCATTAGATTGCCCAAAAAACCCTTAGGCAGTGGACGGCACAAGGAAGAGTGAGGGCTCCCCATATAAAAACTGGGACCGCCCCAATGGTTGTAAGCTGCCCAGGTGGAAGTCGATAGCACCAGTATCGCATCCTCACGTTGTAGACTGCGGACGACAAAAAACGCCTCGGAAACACGCTGATCTTCATCAGTCACCGAAACCAAATAAAAACCCGACGTCCAATCCTCTTCAATTCGAAACTCTAAGCAAGGTGTCCAATTGACCCCTTCCACCGAGACTTGATCGGAGATCAACTGCTCAGGCGATTCAAGATCATGTTGGGACAACACGGTAACGGCCTCAAGACCTTGGCGAGCAATCTCTACAGAGACTTTCCCTGAATTAGGCCCAAAACTCAGAACAACGCGCTCTCCAGCGATCGCACTTTGTGGCCAACAATAAGCGCCGCGCATCAGCCGGCTTGCAGGCGACGATAGGCCTCGTCACCAGAGACCTGAGCCACGCTGAGTCCCAGTTCGTTCGCTGACAATAACGCATCACGCAACAGCTCTGCAGAGACGTCAAAGGGTAAATTGGTGAGCGCACCAAAATTCAAGGTCGCCTCGACTACCGTGTCTAAGACCGCCGAATCTCGATGATCCAGCGACAGCTGTCCATAATGGACCGGCAAGCCCACGCTGGCAAAATACTCGGTCGCGCGTTTGGCCTCTACCTCATCCTGTTCAAGCGCCAGCTGCGTAAGCAACCCCATAGCAACCATCTCACCGTGTAGATAATTTTCTTCGACGACCGGCAAGTTCGTGTACGCCTGGGCCACCGCGTGCGCGGCCGCCAGGCCCCCGCTTTCAAAGCCCAGACCGCTGAGCAACGTATTGGCCTCTACCACTCGCTCCAGAGGCTCGCTGGGCTTTCCAGAGTGGACTGATTCCACGGCAGCGAGACTATCGGCATAGAGCGTATGCGCACATATCTCTCCCATTGCGCAAGCTGCTAAGGTGGGACGAGAGCCCAGCATGTTGACCGCGTTGGGATTATTCACGCAGACCTTGGCCTCGTACCAGGTCGCCATGGCATCACCCATGCCGGCTACCAAAAATCGTTCAGGTGCCTTCGCCACAATCTCGGTATCCACGATTACCATGGCAGGATTAGAGGGAAAAAACTCGACCTGCCCCTCAAATACCCCACTGGGCGTATAAACCACCGACAAAGCCGAACAAGGTGCATCGTTTGAAGCCAAGGTCGGAATAACGATCGCGGGTACGCCCAAACGATGTGCGATGCATTTGCCCGCATCTACGCACTTACCACCACCCAAAATAATTAAAGAATCTAGCCCGGCCGAGCTTAATTCAGCCGAGCGGGCTTCGATTTCTTCGAGGGAACATTCACCACCAAAAATCGTCGGCGTGTTAGCGATCTCGTATTCTTTTAATCCGGCTTCAACCATCGGTACCTCGCTGCGGTGACCTCTTTGCGAAGCCAAGATACCGGCTGATTTCAGATCCAATGTGCTTAAGTAGCGCCCCACCTTGGCCAGCACACCGGGGCCCTGTA
This sequence comes from uncultured Pseudomonadales bacterium, assembly GCA_964647295.1. Lineage (GTDB taxonomy): Bacteria > Pseudomonadota > Gammaproteobacteria > Pseudomonadales > Azotimanducaceae > UBA4421. Next base: position 1,379 of record CAZYHH010000187.1, on the reverse strand, counting down.
TATATTTTCCGGGACTGGTAAACACTCGAGAGTGCGCAGAAGTCTCGTTGTCTCTTGAAAAAATTGGTTGTGGTAAATAATCGAGCTGCGCCATTGTTCTGCACCCGTAGTAGAATTAAAATTAAATTTTTTTTTTAATTCATTGATATTTTTGAAAAATCTGGCTCTCTTTTTTCAGAAAAGGCTTGAAATGCCTCTCGGTTCGCGGGCCCACCCATGAGATCGGCATACGCGTGGTTCTCTCTTGAGTGGGCGGCCCAGGAGGCATCGGATCGACCCGAATTCATCATCAGCTCTTTAGTAGCAATAAGCGACGGTATGGGATTATTTGCAAGCTCCTGAGCCACTTCAATGGACTTAGCCAGCACTTCTACATCCGCCTCAACCCGCCAAGCAAGGCCCTTCTCAACGCACTCCTTTGCGCTAAACCATCGCCCGGACATTAATGCATAAGCAGCGTTCTGCCAGCCCATCCGTTCAGCAAAGCTAAAGCTACTGCCGGCCTCAGGCGCTAAACCCAGTTGGGGGAAAGGCGTCCGCATCTTCGTTGACTCTGCCATCAAGACCAAATCACAATGTGACAACATAGTCATCCCTACCCCGACCCCTAGGCCATTAACCGCTGCAACCAGGGGCTTACGGAATGTCGTCAGCGCTTTGAGCATCGACGGAAATTGATTTTCTTTCGGGGCATCTGGATCCGGTGAATTGGAATCTGCTAAATCCAAACCTGCACAAAATGCACGTCCCTCGCCCGTGATGACCGCCACCGCGACGCCCTCGTCATCTTGCGCCTGACTCAGCGCATCACGAATTCCCATAAACATCCAGGGATTCATGGCGTTTAGCGCATCGGGCCGGTTCATCTTTATGACTCGTACCCGACCCAAATCCTCGATTGCTACCGCATCATTCATCGTCATTTCCCCAACTGCTTTTCATTGATTCTAACCATTTTTACGAACAAGACACAGAGGGTTAGCCGGCGATGTCTCGCAGGGCTTCCAATTCGCTGCTTAACGCTAACCATTTCTCCTCGAGCGTCTCGGTGAATTTTCTTTGACGAGCCGCTTGAGTCAATAGCATTTGGATTTCGTCCGCCGATAACCCCTGATAGGTCTCCTGATCGGCTAATTGGCCCTCAATACTTGCCAGCTCTTTTACTTCTTTCTCCATGTCTCGCTCAATCTGCTTGAGTTCGGCTTTCAAATCACTCAAAGACTGGCGATGTTGAGCACGCGCTTGTCGCAGGCCCTTTCGCGACGAGTCGACCTCTCCGCTCTGCATCAAGTTAATCTTAGAGCCAGACTGACGCAGTCCCGTGTAATCCTGGATATCGTCCTCATACCTCAGCAGCTTGCCTTCGTCGACTACCCAGA
>CAZYHH010000186.1:0-6624 GCA_964647295.1 uncultured Pseudomonadales bacterium | reverse complement strand
TGATACAGAGCATCGCTCACCTTTGACAAACTGAAAGACATTCTAGGTATAACACCTCCCCGATGAGCCCATAACGTATATCCGATCAGAAGCGCCAACATCAAAATCAGAGGGAAAACCCCTCCAACAAACAGGTCAATAATCGAAAAAGATGCGCCAACATCAAGCTGCTGAGCAATAACCCCATACAAGATCAGAGGAACTGAAGGGAAAAGCAGGAGTCCCAAACTACCAGAAGTCGTCACGAGGCCTAAACTAAATCGCTCTGAAAACCCTCCCTGCTGAAGTGCCGGCAATAACAGCGCACCCAAAGCAACTATAGTGACCCCGGATGCTCCAGTCAGCGCCGTGAACAAAGCGCAAACCATAAACCCCACTACTGCCAAGCCAGATGGCAAAAAACCAAACACACTTTGAATCAAATTAACCAGTCTAGTGGAAGTATTAGACTCACTGAGTATGTATCCGGTAAAAGTAAACAACGGTAAGGCCACCAATAAAGGCGTATCGACAATGCGATAGACCTCTATCGGGATGATGGCTAAATCAATGCCGCTACTTTGGAAGCCCAACATGGCAGCTGCGAGGATCACCGCAAATAGCGGAGCGCCTCCAAATGCCATCAAAACGATAAAGAGAACCAACAACCAAGTCATAATCTTAGCAGACCAAGACGCACATATCGGACGCACATCGTAAACGCACCCATCGGCATTATCAGTTCGCACATCCAAGCAGGCACTCGGCCGAACGCTTTGGTCTGATCCAAATACTCAAAATAAACAAACTCGGCGCTAGAAACACTGAACACACCAAGGACGAACGCGGTGAACAGATAGCAAATCATGGCGAATCGTTTTCGATAGGTTTCAGGAATGACGCGGCCAATCAAATCAATTCGAATATGTTCATCATTACGCGAGGCGACCATCGCGCCAAACATAGCTACCCAAAGTAATAAAACGCGAACAGAGCCGTCGCCCCACAAAAGACCCATATCAAATATATTTCTTAAAATGACTTGAGAAGACGCTATCGCGATCATACTAAAGAGCAACACTACCAAGAGCCACTCTTCAATTTTTTCAATCCACTGGATCGTCTTGTTAATCACCTGCACGCGACTTTTGAAGAATAGAAAGAACCTGTCTATAGAGCGAATCGGATACGTAGTCCTCTTGAACTAACGCGCCACGCGCGACCGAGGCGAGCTGCTCCCACTCTGCAAAATCGGCATCAGTGGGTTTGAGCCACTCTATGCCTTGTCTAGCGAGTGCATTTTTGGCTTCTAGGTCATCAATTTTCGCCGACTCATCAACCTGCCTAACCGCTTCGTTTAAAATACTGGTCACGGTAATACGATCTGTGTCTTTCAATTTTTCGAAGGCCTTTTTCGAAAGCACAAAGGACCCATACACATACAGAAGAGGCAAATCCAAAGCATAAGAGACCTGTGTATGCCATTGTAGAACTAACGTCCCGACTGGAGGAGACGCTATTCCATTGATCAATCCAGTTTGCAAACCCATCAATACATCGCCGTAAGGTAACGGTATAGGGGAAATCTCAAACGCTTCAAATGCGGTCAACGCCCCTAGATCATTATCCGGCGTCCAGATTTTCATTTTCCGCACTTCACCGATGCTAGTGGCTCGTATTTGACTCATGGGATAGGCAAAGCCGACACCGGCTAGACCAAAACCCATGAATCCTTTTTTGCTCATCCCCTGCATCAAAACAGAATCTATTTTCCCTCTTACTGAATCGACTTCAGCCTGATCTCGGAACAACATGGGCAAGCCATATATTCCGATATCCTTGTAGGAGTTCACCAAACCCCCAGATGTTAAGACTGCACCCTGTAATTGGCCTATGCGCATTTTCCTCATCACGGCTTTGTCATCGCCCATGACTCCGCCGGAATAAATCTTCAGTTTCACTGCCCCGGAAGTTTGATTCTCGATCTCCTTGGCCGATTGTCTAAGCACTTTCATCCAATCAGAGCCCTCTGGCGACAAAGTCGCAATTTTGAGAACTGCAGCATGCGAAGCGCCAGCGAATACTCCGGCAATTAAAAAAAAGCAGATCCCAAAGATTCTAAAAATAATCATCTCCTGACACTAACAGCTGTTTCGCCTGTTTTTTGGCAACCGCGTTCATCAAGGTTAACCCGGGCGCCGTTACACTTGACTTGAGTGCATCTATCAAAAGACGATCATGCAAGTCGCGATCGAAAATCAATCTCGCGTACATCTGTGCATACAAGACTTTAGACATTAGATTCTGTCCATTGGAAATCATAATCGCCTTTTCAAAATAGGCTTTACCCTTTTCTGGCTTACCTCCCAGTCCTGGAGGCACTAAACTCTCCAACGCACCTAGATACAGATACGGTTGTCCATCCTCATATAATGGATCGATGTCAACAACTTTAAGCATGACCGCTTTTGCTTTGGACAAATCAGCTATCGCATCGTAACTGTCGCCGTTCGCCTGAATCCAACCAATCCAGGTGCTGGCGATTGTGTACAAACTAGCAAGCGATGAACCATCCTGCCTATCTAACCAAACTGTTAAATCCTGATATCCCAGTGTTCCTATCAGGCAAGCGCCTTTTAGCGATACACAGCCCGCCTTCATCGCCAATTTTTTCGCCTTAAGCGCAAGCAACTTAGCTCGATCTGGATCATCAACGAAAGCTCCCGCATAAGCCGAATGTAAAACGGCTGACTGCCGCAAAAGAACGTGATCATCAGGCGAGTTACTCACTAACCCATCCAACAGAATCAGATATGCTGGAGCGCCGTCTTTAACCATATCAAGATCTTCATTATCCAATATGGCAGCGGAGAGATCCTCCGCAAAACTTTGGGTAACAGAGCTAACCAATGTGCTACAAGAGGCCAAAAACGTGCAGCTAATTATAACCACCAGTTTTATTATTTTTTTCATGCAGTTCGCTTTAACAATATGACTATATAGTAATCAACCTCTTCAACAATTCACATAGACCAAGTCAATTACCGCTCTAAAATCTCAACCCTTAGTTTATTCATAAAAACCGTTTCGATGGGAAACTCAATATTGATAGTATCGATCTCACCTGACTAAAACCGAGAAAACATGAATCAAGAACTGGTGCGACTTGAACGTCTTGCGGGAGTCACATTAGTCACCTTAAATCGCCCCGAAGCTTTAAATGCATTGTCGACGTCCTTGCGAAACCAAATTAGCTCGACCTTTGACGAGCTTTCGAATGACGATAAGACCAAAGTCATTATTCTGACAGGAGCCGGTAGAGCGTTCACAGTCGGTTTAGATCTTAAGGAGCTTGGCGGCGAGAAAGCAAAATCAGAACGCGCCTCCAGCCGGGATCTCGAAACAGCTATCAAAGAATTTAAAAAACCAATCATAGGAGCCATCAACGGTTTCGCGATCACCGGCGGATTCGAGCTCGCTCTCATGTGTGACTTTCTAATCGCCTCGACTAACGCAAAATTCGCAGATACCCATGCTCGAGTGGGCGTAGTGCCAGGCTGGGGTTTATCGCAAAAACTCCCGCGATTAGTGGGAATCAATAGAGCAAAAGAACTGCGTCTAACTGGGAATTTTCTCGACGCTAAAAAGGCGGAGGATTGGGGACTCGTCAAGCACGTGGTCGAGATCAATCGAATCACTAACCTACACGAACTTCTAGACGATCACACACACCCGCCAACCCAGGGTTATCATCTTTGACAATCAGCAAAGGTATACTTTTTAAATAGTCCGATAGAATTCCTTTTTCTTCAAAACGTCTTCTCAAAGGACTGGATACCGCGAAGTCACTCATCGCTGGAACAATGCCGCCACCCAAATAAATCCCACCTTTCGCACCGATTGTTAAAGCAAAATCACCCGCAGCTGTTCCCAACAACGAAAAAAAAGTTTCCAAAGTTTGATGACAAACGGGTTCTTCTAAATTCACACCAAACTTTGTAATGTCTTCAGACTCGTAGCCCAAGGGTTTGGTTCCCCACACTTTGCACATCGCTCGATATAGTCGAACCAGACCGGGGCCTGAGAGAACGTTCTCCCAGCTCACATGAACCAAATCACTGGATAGGATGTCCCAAATCTCACTTTCCAAATGTGAGCTCGGTGCAAAATTCGAGTGCCCGCCCTCGGAAGAAAATACTCGTCGGACTTTCCCCTCATCTACAATTGTTGCCATGCCCAGTCCTGAACCGGGACCCATTACCCCTTTAATCCCTATACTATTTTTTAGACCGCCTAATTGAACAAATTCCAGACAGTGCGCCAGGCCATAAGCCAGCGCTACAAAATCGTTTTCTAGCCAGACGGGGCATCCGAGCTCTTTCCCCAAAATTTGTGCAGAAAACGAGTGACCAGTGTTTGTGATGACCGCATTTTGCCGGTTCTCATCTAAAGGTCCCGCAACCGCCAGCATTGCACCGGTAAGACCTTTAACGTTAAATCGTTTTAGCGCCGAAAAAACTAACTCACTTGCACTTCTAAATTCCCTTGAATTCAAAACCAACAATTCGCTGTCTTTTTTGCGATCTTTGATTAAACAGAACCTTGCATTGGTGGCTCCTATATCAGCAATCAGGTAAACATGGGTCATAACGAATGAACCTAAACTAACGCGCATATATTCGATATGCTATACCGCCTAGGGGCAATCTTTAAAATGAAATATTTAACTCTAATTATTCTGGCTGTTTTGTCGATCATCGAAGTTTCAGCCGAAAGCCCAGAGCAACTTATCATCGGCAATTCAGGCGAACCTGCGACGCTCGATCCCCATAAATACAATCTGAGATTAGAAGAGACGCTACTAAACGACCTATTCCTGGGCCTCACCACCTTCAATGCCGAGGGAGTGATCGTTCCTGGTGCAGCAAAATCCTGGACAGTCAGCGAAGACGGGTTAACCTGGATGTTTACACTGCGAGACGACCTGAAATGGTCAGATGGCAAGGCGCTAGATGCCCATGATTTTGTATTTTCACTAAGGCGTTTACAAGATCCAAAAACCAGCGCCAGCCTATCGTATTTTTTGTACATGATTAGGAATGCAGAGGCCGTTAACAAAGGTGAGCAACCTACAGATTCATTAGGTGTTCATGCGAAAGGGCCTCACACCTTGATCATCGAATTAGAAAAACCCTACCCATACTTATTAGAACGTCTACTGTATCCAACGGGGTTTCCGGTACCCAAGCATGTTATCGAGACTTTTGGGGGTGATTGGGTCAAACCAGAATATTGGGTTTCAAATGGAGCTTTCGTGCTATCCGATTGGAGTCCTCAGGAGCACGTACAATTAGAAGCGAATGAGTATTTCCATGATCAGGTTTCAATCAAATCCGCCAGGTACCTGCCAGTTGCAAGCGAACAAAGCGGGTTCAACCGTTTTAGGACTGGCGAGCTCCATGCAATTGCATCTTTTCCAGCAGGCGAAATCGAGCGCTTAGAAAAAGACAGCCCTGAAGAACTGAGAATGTCTGATCTACTCTCCATGATTTATCTGGTTTTCAATACGCAAGAAGGTCCAGCGAAAGATGTGAGAATTAGACAGGCACTATCACTCGCAGTAGACCAAGACATCATCACGCAAAAAGTATTAAGGAACGGCAGCAAGGCAGCCCTTAGCTTCGTCCCGAACCTGGTCTCAAATTATTCCGCAGCCAATCTGCCCCACCACCAACTGTCAAAAAGCGAACGAACTGATCGGGCAATCGAACTATTAAAGAGTGCCGGATATGACGATGACAATCCGTTGAGACTCAAGTTGCACCACGCCGCAGGTGCAGAAAATAAAAAAGATAATCTAGCAATAATGGGCATGTGGAATCAAATCGGAGTAACCACCAGTCTCCAACAGTCGGACCTGAAAACACATTTTGGAACACTTCGCCAAAATGACTTCCAGGTTGGCTGGGCAGGCTGGATCGGTGAGAATAATGCCGAACACTACCTAGAGTTACTCGACTCGACTATTGGGGATGTGAACTATGGGCGTTATGCCAACTCTTTATTCGATCAGGCCATAAACCGAGCCAGATCCGAATCAACCATTGCTGACCGCAATGCCCAGCTTGCAATAGCTGAGAAGTTAGCAATCGCAGACTATCCTGTAGTCCCTCTTTACACAATTAAAACCAGACGGCTGGTCCACCAAAAGCTTAAAGGGTGGTCTGAAAACCTTAGGGATGTACATCAGATTCGCTATCTAAGTTGGGAGTAAAGAAGCAATCTCGTGCTCGTCTATACTCTTAAGAGAATGATTATTTCGATTGGCACTTTGGCCGTGGTAATCACCTGCGTATTTTTCCTCGTTCGATTAGCCCCTGGCGGTCCATTTGATGGAGAAAGGCGTCTTCCTCCGGAAATCGAAAAAAACTTAAAAGCCGCTTATCACCTCGACAGACCGGTCAACGAACAGTTTCTGATCTACTGCTCAAACCTTCTCCAGGGAGACTTAGGTCCGTCCTTCAAACAAAAGGATTTCAGCGTCGCCCAATTAATAAACAACGGCCTCCCAGTAAGCGCTCTGTTAGGTCTTTGGACCCTGATCTTCGCCTTAGTCCTGGGACTGTTGATCGGCATTTTTTGTGG
>CAZYHH010000185.1:1203-6646 GCA_964647295.1 uncultured Pseudomonadales bacterium | reverse complement strand
CTTCAAATTTGGACAACTGGATTTCAGCAGATCCAACGAGAGGTAATACATGGGAAAATATGAGTGCCCCGGAAAAAGAACAATATAATAGTAAGGATCACTGGATGGCTGTAAAAATAACTGAAGCCACAAATTGGGATCTCCGTAATAGTGCTTACAATCAATACCATACTGTTATCACCAACAGGACTATGCCGGATATTGACACTCCGACTGATTCGGGTGCCGATTCGGGTGCGGATGCCGACGCGAGTACTGGTGCTGACACGGGCGCTGATGCGGAAACTACTACAGATCAACAGTTTTCTTCTGTAGTGAGCACTCCTTTAGCAGATCTTGAAAATAAAATAGTGGATCAACAAGGGTATGGATTTACCAGAGAATCAAAGGGGCCAAAAAAGGGTGTAGAAAAAATAAGACATTCCAAGGCCGATGCTCTCAAAAAATCCTTAAAGGAAGGAGAAAGACTGGCTAACCGGTATCTTCAGGACACAATGGTAGGGAAAAAACGAAAATTCACACACATGAAACAAGTTATAGATTATTTTAGAGCTAACCCTGAAGAGCTAGAGAGGCGTGGCAGTAATCAATTCAAGCATTATATAATAACGCAAATACAAAAAGGAACTGGTACACGATAATGACACCCAGCCAAGCGTATGCTCAATGGAAGCAGTATGCGGCGGATCCTGCTGACTCTGAAGCACAAAGTATACAAAAATTTTCCCAGCAGTTTGGTATAGCCCCTGAGCAAGAAGAAGAACTTTATAAAGCTTATCCCGATCAGCCGAGATTCCGTGCTCCAAGAAAATCAGGTTTCCTCTCACAAACCTTTGGCGCCGGCGTTGATGAACTCCAGAAGTCACTTGGCTCCTCATTAGCAGGGCCTGGCGCTGAAACTCTCTCAGATTTAGGCTGGGAGGGCGGTGCAGGATTTCTTGAGGACATCGGCTCAGACATTGTCAAGCAGCAGGAAATTGACCTACAGGAATATGAGGCTCCCCAGACTCGTGAGGAACTGATAAAAGAAGGGGGTGTTTTAGGTTCCCTCTATGAAAATGTTTTCTCTCCAGTACTACAAACCCCTCAACAAATGGGCAGGCAAGCACTTCCATCACTCGGTGCAGCCGGTGTTGCCCTTGGAGCAGCGGGAGTCGCTGCACTGGCTTCCGGCGGTAACCCATTTATCGTGGGCGCCACAGCAATGGCTGTTGGTAACGCCGTTGGATCCTTCCAAGTCGGTGGTGAAGAATTTGAAACTGCCAAGAGAGACCCATTCATCCGCAAACAACTCGGCATTGATCCTAATGCTGATTTTGCAGATTTGACACCAGACCAGCAAAGAACCCTCACAGATTCCGCTCAACGTATTGCTAAAGAAACCATGGTGGAGAGACTCTACCAAGGTGGAGCACTCGAATCACTCGCCTTTATTCCATACGGCCCACTTGCACTCAGATATCTAGCAGACATTGGCCTTGGAGCAACCTCTGAGGAAATGGATAAGCGCCTTGGTATGGAGAATACCATTCAAGAACTGCAAAGGCTTGGTGTGTCAAGGGCAGAAATACCTGAACTGCGTGAGAAAATGAAAGGCTTGCGCCCCGGCACAATGGAAACAATGTTGAATGCCGCCGTTATGGAAGCCACCTTCGGTTCACCAACGGCGATCATTGAAACAATTGCACAGCCTGACTCAAGGGTAGATCAGTACCTGACTGCTAAAAAAGGGAAAGCAGATAAACTAAAAATCCTTGATAAAAATATTGAGGAGGCAATGGCTGATCCCATTAAACTGCAAAAAGCCGAAAATGATTTAATAGAGCAGGATGAAAAACGAGCAACAAGGAGACGAAAGGAAGCTGAACGACTAGCCGATAGACAAAAGAAGCTAGAGAATGAGGCAGAAGTAGATCTGTTTAAACAACAGCAAAAACTAAATGAAATGACTGGCCAGGATGACATGGGCCGGACAATTGAAAGCTCGGAAGTAAACGGATTTCCCGACTACATTTTCAGCCAAGCCGGGATGACTACTGAACAAGTGGACGCAGCGGCTCTTAAATTCGCGGAGGAAGAGTCTGCAAGGGCAGAAGCGTGGGCCAAACAAGAAACAGACAGGCAGTTTGAAGCCGAGGGGAAGAAAAAGAAGAAGAAAAAAACAACATCCATTTCCAAGTCCGCAAGAGAAGAAGTAGTAATAGAAGGAGAAGGGGTCACGAATTCGTTGGATGCGATGGACAATGTTGCAGAAGGAACAGCCATTGACTCCCCAGAATCTGATCCAAATCAAAGTTTCATTAGCATTGATAAAATCACTCAACAGGTTGCCCTCAACGAATACATGGCAGCTTTCCCAGAAATTAATTTCAAAGGATCAACACTCGTTAAGGATAAAGATGGAGTACCCCAAATTATTTACGAGGATGAAAATGGGGATATCCAGAGTGACACCGATTGGGAATTAATGGAAGGATTTATCGATGATGAGCAGATATTTGGTAAAAAAGAGAGTCCCGTTGTTTACCTCACTCAGAGTATGTACGATGAGGGGGGACATTTAATTACAGATACAAAAGCTGCCATTGAAAGGATGACTGAGGTTGCATTCCATGAAGCTATAGGACATGCGGGCCTTCGTAATTTACTCAGTGCCGGTAAAATGCTGGATGTTGATCCTAAAAGAGATGAGAAAGGCAAAATAACAAACAAAGATTATCAAAGGTGGGAAGGCGAACAATATAACAGGTTCATTGACGGGTTTAGGAATCGTCACAGAAAGATGATTGACAACTGGGCGAAGGGTGACGGGAAAGAATACTTAAAAGAATCAGAGTTTCGCCAGACTGAAGAATTCATTGCCCGTAATTATGGCGAAGCTGGCGGGGGCAAGCCTATTGGATTCTTTGATAATGCGGCAATTCTACTCCGTGAAATAAATCCCTTCATAGGAAATTCCCTGACCCAGCATCAGGTTGCCAAACAGCTACAGTTAGTTGTTGACAGGTATGCCACTGGAATTAAGGGTAAGGCTCCAAGTAAAAAGAATATCCTCAGTGGTGCTGAACTTGTCGGAACCATTGCACGGGCCGCTACACAGGCTGGCTTAGAGGAAGAACTTAAAACTGAAACAGACATAGAACTGACTTCTCCCCGCAGGGAAAAAGCAAAAGCGGAGAGAAAAGGCTTAGAAACCTTAAAGGCCCCAGAGACCACCTATGAAGTGATGGCTCCTGAGCAAGTGCAGGAAGAAGCCCAGAAGAGAAAAGAAACAGAAGCAATATTAGGGGGTGCCCGTAAAAAACAAATTGCGGGAGTAGAAAAAGCATTGGGTGCAGTAGATGTTATCGAGAAAAAAGGTGTAGCCACTGAAGCCGAAAATGTGAGAGCCGAAGCAAGGGCACAGGAAAAGAAAAAAATGGCTGATACAGCCCTTTCCAATAAACCAAGGACTACTCCTGAAGCTCTGGCGGAACTGGCAAAGAGTGAAAATAAAACAATCCGTATAAATGTGGCTGAACATGAGAACACGTCAAACAAGACGTTGGAAATGTTGAGTGACCCGAAAAAAAATGGAGACAGCCAAGGAACAATTAACGCTGCGTTAAAGTCGATTAATAAAAGGAAAGGAGAAGTAAAAACGTGGAGGAAAAAAGAAAGTACTAGGAAGAAAAAACTGAAAGATGCCGAAAAAATTGTTGCCGATCTTAAAAAGCAAGACACGCTGGGTAAGGCAGAAAAAAATAAGCTTAGGAAGAATAAAAAATTAGTAACAGCATTGAGCAAGGAGATCCCTGCTCCAAAGCACTATACCCCAACTAAAACGAAGTCTAAAAGATCGAAAAAAAGGAAAACATCCTTACCATTAACCACTTTGGAGGCAACGCCACTTGGAATGGCAATTAGAAAACTGCTGCTTGGCCCAGAACACAGGGAGACAGAAGCACATCGTGGTAAAACACCAATTGCTCCATCTGAAGGCGAAAGCTACTTCAAAATCAAGAAAAACAGCAAAGGTGACCCCATACTAGATAAAGATGGAAAAATACAAGGGGAATGGAGAAATAAAAAAAGAAAGGGAGTGGCACACCTTTCTGAAGCAGCCTCAACAGCATATTTACCAGAATCTCAACAGAAGGGGATGACCCTTCATGTGGAGAGAAAAAAGGGTGAAACGGATGCTCAGGTCAAGGCAAGACATAAAAGGAAGATTAAAGGAATATATAAAAAGTCTATAGCAGATAAAACAGACCCCGGAGCACCGCTGACAGAAGAAACTAAGGGCCTGAGCAGGATAGACACAAAAGCCTTAAATTACGAGGGTTGGGCAATGGGCGTAACTTTCGTTGGGGATGAAACTTTACAGTTTGAGGCTAATCAAAGAACACAAGCCCTGTTTTACGATAATCGGGTAAACCGTTCAGCAGATGAGTTTGCTGAAATTGCTATACTTGAAGAAGGAATTAAAAAAGAATTACAGGCAATTGCTGATAATGAAAAACTGCTAAAAGAAGGATTCCCTGTGGGAGCCAAGGGTGCGGTCAGGGCCACAAAGAGGCAGATAGAAGCCTCAAAAATAAGGATAAAATCTAAAGAAGATAAAATCCTTGGGCTCCGCAAAAGAATGGGGAACAACCTTGAAGAAGCATTTGAAAGGGTAAAAAACGAGGTGGATCAGGAAGCTCTGCTCATGTACTTTGGAATACACGAAGACCATGGCAACCTAACACTTGAGGAAATTGGCGAGATAATGAGCAGACCTGAGTATGTGCAATCATTCAAGGAAAAATATCCAGACGGAAAAATAAAAGAAAGACTCAGCTATAAAAATATTTTTGATGCCATTGGACGAGCCCTGAAACAGATGTCTGGAAATCCAGACGTAAAAAGTGAAGACTACTTACCGCTCGCTCAATATTATCACGAGGTAAAGGGAGTAGGGTACGACCCAAAAACAGGATTGTTTGAAGGTGGTAAGATACAAAAGCAACTGACAAAGAGGGAAGAAGGAAAATCCACTCTGGAAATTAAAAAGATGGTGTCTGAATTGTATCCGCCGGGAACCGTCTTTACCCTTGAAAACGGTAGAGAATTAAAAACCAAAGGTGGACGCCTATCCCCACGTTATGTGAAAGGCAGTAAGGAACTGAAAGCAGAAAGATTGGCTGCAATTCAAGACTTGTATAAAAAACACAAGGTTGTTGTTAAGCCGGATCTAAAGACCCATGAAAGTACCAGAAAGTGGGGAGTCAGTCGAAAGGACATGGATTGGGCCAAGAAAAATGATTATCCGCCGTATGCCAGAGAAGGTAAAATTGTTAAGGAAAAGAAAATTATTAAGGACGAAGAACAGATAGAATTTCGTTCAAAAGAAGGTAAGGAAGCTGCAAAAACTATAGATGCACTGGTTGAAAATAACCTAGACTACTATATAAAAAATCCA
>CAZYHH010000185.1:0-1103 GCA_964647295.1 uncultured Pseudomonadales bacterium | reverse complement strand
GGTGGTAAAACTAGATCTAAGCGTACGTTTATACCAAATGTTCCGAAAGATATAAAGTACAACAAACTCCAACGCTGGGTATACGCCTTATTAGGCCCGACAGAGAAGGCACTGGATTATACCCGCAAATCTCTTGGAAGAACTGCAAAAAAGTATCAAGAAGCCTCACCTAAAAATAGCCACAGCAAATACGTCCTTCCCAACGGGAATATTTTTTATATCGGGAAAAACAAAACTACCGATAACTGGATTGAACAGGTAGAAAGTGTGCTCAACGACAAAGAAATAATGAGTGCAAAAAGATGGTATCCTACAGTCAAACCGGCTTTCGAGAAAGCATTCGGGAAAGAGGAAGCTCCCAAAATGATGCTGGCATGGGCACTGGCTAATAAAGGGGAAAGTCCACTGGGAGCCATGAAAAACATACTCAAGGTGGGCCAGAACTTAAAGAAATACCTGAAAGCAGAGTACACTAAAAAAGGCGGGCTGGCAGATGAAAATATCATAAAGGTATTGAAAGAGGAACTAATTACCAGCGGAGCAGGAGTAAAACTTTACGATTTTGTAGACGCAGCGATAGGAATGAAGTATCGGAGCGTAGCAGGCTTTGATGCCCTTATGGGGGCGCCAGCCGTTGTGGATCGCCACACATGGAGAGACTTTGGGTTTATTGATAATGCCCTGTTGAACCACTTGAAGAAGGCCCTGCCAGATAATAAAAAATTGAAGGGTATAAAACTAGACAGGCAGGATCCTTCCGTAACGGATACAGAATATGAACTTGCAGCAAACTGGCTGCGAAAAATGACCGATGACCTGAATGCCAGAAATTGGAAGGGGAGAAGTGACTGGAAACCTAACGAAGTTCAGGCGGTTGGCTGGATGGGCATCACAACCGCACTGGGAGATGTAGGAGGAACACCAGCCCAAGTTATTGCAGAGACTAGCAGAACACTGGCATTTGAAATAGATTTTGGGGAAGGCTCACCTTTTAGTAAGCTCTTTGGAAAAGATTTTAAAGGCACAGAGTGTGAACACCCCCTTAAAACTATAGGTTATGATTTTTCAGTGCGCGTATTGGAGGGAGATTTTGTTAATCTTGA
>CAZYHH010000184.1:6190-6682 GCA_964647295.1 uncultured Pseudomonadales bacterium | reverse complement strand
TTCTTTGTGGGGGCTGGATATTTGGTGGGTGCAATAGGAATAGGGACTATAGTTGCCGGATATCTTTATCCAAACACGAGTGAAGAACTAAACAATGCTGTTGAAGAGTTTGAAAAGAAATAGTTTTGGGGAAAAACCATAAAAAACTCTTAAACAATCTTGAGGAACTTAGGAAATCTTCTGGTTTAACTCAGCAACAACTGTCCGAAAGCGCGGAAGTCTCAAGAAAAAGCATTAACGCAATCGAAAACGGCATTTATATCCCATCTACGGTTCTCTCTTTAAAAATCGCAAAAACGCTCAATTGCTCCGTCGACGACTTATTTCAGCTGCCTTAGCTTTATCCTATATAGATTAGTCAAAGCTCACTGCTCGGAGTGCTACGAACCCTTTTTTTAAAGAGTCGGAATTAGTCGTGGCTTGCGCCATCTGATAGAAGTATGTTTTTTTCGTCTGGTAAATCTAGACCATCTAAACAGGCAAAATTCACTG
>CAZYHH010000184.1:0-6180 GCA_964647295.1 uncultured Pseudomonadales bacterium | reverse complement strand
TCCTTCTTTTGTGATGCGTATAAACACCACATTCTTTACAAAAGAAATGCTCCGCAATGTTCTTATTCCACTTGTATAAACCTAAATGTCCTTCGCCTTCAAGAACAGTAAAAGAGTCCTGGTGGATTGGTTTCATCGTTATAGATTTCTTTTTACATAGAGAACAATTACATCTATATACATTGTCATAAACATTATCAGTCTCTATTTGAAACAGAATTTTCTTACAATGACACGAGCCTCTATACATCGTTTATTCCGACTCTAAAGTAGCGTTGTAGTTTGTATTACACGAACTCAATAATATCAATAGCTTACAAATTTCGATTCAGATGAAGTCACTGTCTAAAGGTTATCGTTAAAAAATCTAACCGCTTTAGCAGACACCATTTCACGAATTTCATCTCTATCAACATTAATATTTGTACCACAAAGATCTAGCTCGCTATTAAACCAATCAACTACAGTTGTTATGGCGTTGCATTCAAGAAAGATAAAATGTCCCCCACTAGGCATCAAGACCAGATCAGAAAGAGGAATGTTCTGAGCATATCGCATCGCTCCATACTTGGGGCTCACAAGTTCATCATCTTTTGACGCGATGATGAAAACCGGCAGCTCGATTTGGTTTAAGCTTTCTTTTGTAATAGCAGAACCCACGGCAGGCGCCATCGCAAACACCGATTTTATGCGTTCATCTTTATACGAGGCTGAGGAATCTCGGAAATCTACATTGCTAGAATCAGTCGCGAGCTCGCAATCTTTCCCGCTTTCCGGACTGGCACAGTAGGCGTTCATCAGTTCAGGGTCATATATCGCACCAGCCAAAGCGAGAACAGTATAACCACCCGATGAGAACCCAGCGGCACCGATACGAGTTTCATTAATGAACTTCGCCCATTTTGAATATTTTAACAAGTAGTCCAACAACGCGCTAATGTCCCGTGGACGATGCCAGACACTGATAACACCTTCCTCAGTATTATCTCGTGTCGTATTCATTGGATGGTTAAACGCCGCAACGATAAAACCGTTTTCAACAAGCGAATCAATAAGCCAAGTGTGATTGGAATACTCCCCACCACTGCCATGACTCAATACGACGAGTGGATACTTAGCCATCCCCTTTTCAAAACCAGGAAGCCAAACTTGATAAGATATCGAACGGTCTCTGCTCACATCTTCGTAAATCCCGATGTTTTCATCCGGCGAAGTGCAAGAGGCGAGTAGCAGAACTAACAATATGTACCCGTTTTTCAGCAACTGTTTTTCTATTCTCACTCAATAATTACCTTAGTGTTACTTGTTGTGATCTACGGTAGCTATTAGCTAGTTGTAACTTTTACTTCTAGTCTGCTTTGTCTTTTTCTGTTTTAGAGCTTCCAAGTGCTGCTCCCAACGCAACACCTACTCCTATCCAAACTGGCTCCTGAGTCGCAGAAAAAAGCGCTGCGCCTATTCCTGCTCCAATAGCCACCCATGCGCCAACGTTCGAATTTAAAACCCTTCTTTTTTTCTTGTTCATTTTATTCCCACTCAATAATTACTCTAACTCAAACCCAGAAAATACCTGTGTAGGACAGCAGAAAACCTTGTTTCATAATGAAACCCACTTTATGTCAGATGCAAACTCATTTATCAGACTCTTCCTTAAATATGGGAACCATAGCGCTCCAGACCCCATCTCCCTTTAAACGGTGGTAGATCGCGCCAGCAATATGCAAACCCATCAGGTTTACACTTGTCCAAAAAATTATCTCATGCAACAGAAGGATAGCTTCCAGCACTAAACCGTCCTTTATCCCGAAGTTGTACAACCCTCCAATCATCAACCCGGTTACAGCGATCAACGCGAGACTTATATACATTCCCAGATGCACAGTTCGAGCCAGCAGAATCAAGTATTTAGGCATATCCAGTTGTGGCATGGCTGCTCGTGCAGAACGCATATATATAAATCGAAAAAGCAACAGAGAGAGGAATATCAAGGTAAAAAACACCTCCTCCACAAGAAGAGTAGAGCTCTCAAGCTCCTCGACCTCATCTACCTGATTTATGACACCATAGGCAAAAACTCCGATAAACGCCCAATGCATAAATTTTGCCATGAAGCTATACGATCTAACTATTTGCACGCCCATCTTTATTCCCACTCAATAATAGCCCACTTAAAATATCCATTAATATCAACACTTTAAAGTCCCTGAATTTAGACTTTGTGACTTTTAAACATAAAAAGACTCGAAATGTTTTTCTCTAACATCTTTAACCATTCCAGCTGTTTCATCCATGAACCTATTTCTATCTTTCCTAGTTTTAAATATCCAAATACAGATTGTGTCTTTGCTGTGGTAGATTGCTTTTAACTCATCATCTATATCGCAAATCTCTTGCGGTATATCTGTTTTAATACAAATCATTCTATTCCCCACTCAATAGTAGCTGGTGGTTTACTATAATTTACTTAGTCACGAACAGGACTTTCGAAACAGATCTTATTCTCATCCGGATCAGTAACGAAAAACTGCTTCATGCCATAGAACTCTACTGAAATTGAGGTTACCTGTGCACCATTTGAAGAGATAAGTTTATAAAGCGGTTCGACATCATCACAGACAATATACAAATCAATGCCTTCAGGTTTTTGAAACTCAGCTTCCCCATCATATTGCTGTAACATCAAAGACGAATTTCCTAACTCTAGAGAACACCATTTCAACTCATCATTTGGTTCCCAACTGTTCTGACACGAAAACCCCAATACCTCGCAATAGAATTTGATAGAAACTTGTATATCAGAAACCCAAATGAGAGGCGCAATCTTTTGGACATTTTCCATATTCCTATCTTCTATCTCTTTTTCCATTCGTAAGTAATATCTGCAAGCTGTTCTTTATTAGTCGCCCAGCCATTGCCTTCTACGCCAGCAAACCCGAATCTTGCGATTTTGAAATCATGGAACTCATAAAATTGTTGAGCTCCTTTATTCAATTGAAAAGTGCTTAACGTTAGAAACTCTTCTTCCGCTTTCGCCTGGTCTATAAAACGAGAACCCAATCCTCTTCTTTGATATTCAACATGGATAAAGAGATCCTTTATCGTGTTTTCCTCTTTTGCCATAAAGCCGACGATCTTATTATTACTTTCTAACGCGACTCTTATAATTTTAGGATTATAGGTTTGAAGATAAGCTAGATGTTCCTTTACCACTTCCTCTCTAGTGTCTTCTTCTATTCCCATAGCCTGGGCAAAAGATTTACGCCACAGCTGAACTAGTTCAAGTCCATATTCTTTTTTAAAATCAATAAAGGCAATTTTTTCTCTCATTCCCACTCATAAGTGTTAACCCTAATATTCTTATCCGCAAGGGTTTGTGAAAATTTATGCATCAACTTTATCTAAAGTCGTAATTAGAAGACTTATTTTTGTCACCCCAACACTTTGTTTTCAAGATCATTTCTGGGTATTGCGGATCTCTTCAGACAGCAATAGAACATAGTCACGAATTGCTTCGGATTGCTCGATGGTAAGCTCCATTCCTGGCATTCCATTCACGACCTTCGATCCGCCAACGACTATCGCATTCCATTGGGCGTGGGTAGTACTATTTGCATATCGCAAATCTGGAACGGTTCCTCCGAAGCGAGCGACAGCATTAGCGCCATGACAAAACTTACACGCATCGCTATACAGCTCAGCGCCCAGAGCGATAGTTTCTGGAGAAGACTCCAGTTTGGGTTGGTCCGGTAAAGAGGGTTCTACAGATCGGGACAATTTCAATTGGGCGTCACCTTCGACAGAAAAAGCCAACAAGCGTGTGGGCCCTTGTGAGGCTTTCATCGAGTGCATTTCTGGATATTGGAACTGCAAACCGCCACCAGCTCCAATGGGTATAAGGATGTACTGAATACCACCAAGTGAGTAACTAACGGGCGCCGCATTAATCGCGGAGCCCGTCTGCACCGACCAAAGAAGTTCCCCAGTTTCAGCGGCAAACGCTTCAAAATTGCCCGAAGCCGTGCCTTGAAAGATAAGATCGCCGCCGGTCGCTAATAATCCACCGTTGAAGGGAAGAGCACGGTCTACCGACCAGCGAATACGACCATTGGTTGGGTCCATGGCAACAAGCTTGCCAGGTGCATGCGGCTTACCATCCACCTCCGTCAACATAACAATAGCCTCGCTCTCTCCGTTACCACCAGATCGCTTACCTGGCACGTCGATTACAGGAATGTATGCCAGGGCATGACCCGCGTGAAAGGCCATAGGTGTCCAGTTTCGCGCTCCCCAGGTGTTTGTCCATATGAGACTTTCCTCGCCCTCTGCTAGGTTCCAATATTCACCTTGCGAACTATAGATTGGCTTGCCTGTCTCGAGATCGACATCTGTCGCCCAGTTAGTTTTTGCGAATTTACCAACCGCTAATAGTTCGCCCGTGTGGCGATCGAGCGTATAGTGGAAGCCATTTTTAGGTGCAAGTAATACCGTCTGTCGTTCTGCGTCATTAATCGTGAGATCCGCAATAACTACGTTCATTGTGGCGTTGTAGTCCCAACTATCCTTATCAACTGTCTGATAGTGCCACCGGTACTCACCTGTTTCAGCATCCAGAGCAACGATCGAAGACAGAAACAGATTGTCCCCGCCCAGAGGGCTGCGCTCGGCATGTCTATATGGATATGCTCCTGAGGTGCCAAAGAACAATTGTTTTGATACCGGATCGTATGTCATCTCATTCCAGTTGTGTCCCCCACCGCCGTGCTTAGCCAAAGTATCTCCCGACCAAGTTTTTGCCGCCATCTTCATTGCTGGCGAATCATTTTCCTCTGGCTTGTCACTAGGTACGATAAAAAATCGCCATAATAGAGCACCATCGTCTGCTGCATAAGCTGACACAAAACCACGATTCTTTAATTGAGACTCTGAGCCACCATTGCCGACGAACACCTTATTGCCGCCAACATAAGGTGAATCGGTTATGAAGTAACCTGCATCGGTGTCGCAAGTCTGTTTTGACCAAAGGTGCTTCCCATTCAGCGCATCTAGGGCGATCAATCGGCAATCGACAGTTGTGACGAACAACTTCCCATCACTGACTGAGACACCTCGGTGAGCTCTAGCGAGCCATGAAAGTACGGGTTGCTCAGCAAAGGATTTTCGAACCTCGGGATCATAAGACCATAAGATATCCCCACTCGTTGCGTCGATTGCTAATGTGAAAGAGTACGCGCCAGAAAGATAGATGACACCATCAATGACTATGGGTGTTGCCGCAATACCGTCCGGTATTGGCAGATCAGAAGCCCAAGATAAGGCTAAATCATCAATGTTTGATTCGTTGATCTGATTTAAAGGAGAATAGTGCTGACCGTTAAAGTCTCCACCTTTGAGAGCCCAGTTCACATCAGTCTGTTGTGCGGATGCCAGAAACGCAGCGCAAGACAAAACCAACGCAAAAAACGATGTAGAGACACCCGTTCTTGGAAACGTAAGAACGGGAAACCTAATCATCCGAATAGATCACCCAGAGCTTTTCATATCCGTCTGTTTCCCAGGTCCCCGTCCATTCCTTGGGAACTGTCACAGCCTCGCCGGAATTAATTGTCATGACAGTACCATCGCTGGATGTCAGCGTGACACTTCCCTTCACGAAATACATAAATTCATTAACGCCGTAAGGCTTGCTGATGTCGATGCGAGTCTTGCCCGAACGATACATTCCAGTGTGAAACTTTCCATCACTGCTCCCCATCGTAGTGACGCTTTGAGTTTTATGACCGTCCGGATGGGTTTTTGCCGTCATGTCGTCGCGCTGAAAGATAACGCCCATGGCTTCTTCTTTGCTGATTTTTGAAGGTAGCACTGTGCTTGAATCCTTTGGATCTGCCAATGCCAAGTTTAGTAGCGTCACACAAAAACCTAAAGCTACGAATCTGGACCTATTGCACATGAATAACTCCTTACTTGAGGAAACACATCTTCAACATAACTCAGAGAATAAACAGAGTTACCCAAAAATTTTTCATTTGTTTATGAAGAAAATATCATAAATGTTGATAGCAAAAAAATTACTAGGCAATGAGTGATGAGACTAGTGGAAGAAATGCCTGTATGGAAAACAAGTTTCTTATCTTCAGCAAATCTGTACTTAACAAACCAAAACAGAAATAGAATAAAAGT
>CAZYHH010000183.1:0-6753 GCA_964647295.1 uncultured Pseudomonadales bacterium | reverse complement strand
ACTCTGCACCGATATATCTTGGATAGAGAGAAACCACACGTCTCGGCCAGTTTTCCCCGTAGCCCGTACGTCTTCTATCCAAATCAGAAGAACGGATATAGGTCTTATCCAGGACATTGTCCACGAACAACGAAGCTTCCCACTGTCCGCTCTCTTCTTCATAAGTGATACGCGTATCTAACCGTTCACGCTCTGGCACCATGTCCCAAGGTCGGTTAAACGGATGGGTCGAGTAGTCTCCCGTATACGAAAACGACCCATACCAAGTCAGCAGACCCCTTTCTAGAGGCCAGGAATAGTTACCCCAAAAGGTATACTTCGTTTTTGGTATACCCTGAAGCTCGTAACCGTTCACCTCTAGACAGTAAAGCGCCTTGAGTTCAGGTGCCGCGTTACAAGGATTCTCCTGTAGATCTCCACCAAACACATCACGAGGATATCTGGGATCGCCTTCGTTAAAGAAGGTGTACGGTGCGTTATATTTACTATCGGTATAACTTCCGTTCGCACCAATAGTGAAACTATCCGTCGCCAATAACAGGACATCCCACTCGAAGCCCTTGTTTACGGCACTCGGAATATTTTCCACGACCGATACCGGACCACGACCCGCTGGCGTCGCAACAGGACTTCCGTCTGGAAGCGTTATGTTTCCAATTGAAAAGTCATTGGGCTCGTCTTCCCACCTTTCGACCTGATCCTGGTAGTTGGAATAGTCATAAGTGTAAATCGACAAGTTAACCTGCAATCGACCATCGAGATGGGTACCCTTGTATCCTATCTCATAAGCCGTCAGATCCTCACCACCGTACTGAAGCAAGATTCTGGTATCTACCACCCCATTACCGGTGGTATCAAAGTCTGCTCGGTTATCCGGACCACCCATGTTCCAGCCACCCGCTCGGTAGCTAGTCGTCGCGCCCATATAGATTAATGTTTCAGGTGTCGGTTCAAAGTTGAAGTTTACGCGATAAGACCACTCACCATCCTGATGATAAGAACCTGAAGTCTGGGAGCCCCATGAAATCGGTATACCCTCTAATCGAACCGGTCTCGCACAATCCTTCGCTTCCAAATCACAGTTATATGAGATCGGGAAGTCAGGGTCGCCGCTAGGAAAGGCTGCACCCATCGCAACGTTCATCGCAGCGAGAGGAGGCAGTAACAGTGTCTGATACCGCGCCATCCGGTTACCTGCCGCGTCTACCTCGTTGCAATCAAAATCATCCCACAACTCTCCAGCAAACGGGTTCAACGCATTTGCTGGCGCGTCAATCCAACCCTCTGGATTGCTTTCGGAAACAAGGGCAGCATTGTAAGTATAAACATACTGACCCCCATACATCTGTTTTCCATCTCCGGGAATGGTGCCGGCGTTGTTACAACCCGTCATCGCTCCCGCTACTGCCGCAGGAAGCCATCCACCAGGTGTCAGCTCAGAGTAACCGCCTCGTCGCTCCGTGCCCCATCGATCATCCTTCGAATAACGAACACCCAAGGTCACACTCAGCTGATCGGTTAATTGAAGATCGCCCTGAGTGTAAAAAGCCTTGTTGACGGACTGCACAATGTTACGATGTTCGTACATCGCACCCATATCGTTGTAGTGATCGTACATCACCCCGTCGGGGTTACTTCCACAATCGAAACTACCATACCCTGTTCCAGGACCCGCGATGTTAAGCGTATGCCCTCGGTAAGATTGCCGACACTCAGGCATCACCCAGCCTACCCTTGCTTGAGCACTCGACAACCAAGTGGGGTTTTCGATCGTGCCATATAGAGCAGGATTGATCAGACGTCCCTGTGCGGCTCTTTCCCGAATGGAGTAATGCTGATCCAAGCGCTCATCATAAAAATAGAGTCCCGTAGTCGCGGTCCAGCGCTCTCCCGCGTTCCAGAAAATTCTCAATTCGTGCGAGAATTGCTCTGCATCCTGGGTGACCGTATCGTCGAGATCTGACGTGTGACCGTTTGAGAAGTCGTTGTCCCGATTGAACCAGTACTGGAACCAGCGGTAGTCACCTAAATATCGAATCGAGAGATTATCACTGATGTCCCAGTCCAAAACCAGAGAAGTCGCCTGCTGATCGAACTCCTCGTCGGCGAAATTATACACGGCCACCACGTCAGGACTTTCGGCATCACCTATGTCATAACTTGCACAGCCCGCATTATTGTAGCACTGGCTCGGCATGAACGGCCAAAGACCCGTGGAGTCGACACCCGGTCGATTGTAAGCACCGTAATTATTCGCTCCGGTGACCGGATGAACATACGGGAACACACCATTGGGATTGTCGGAGCTAACCAGACCATACTTATCGGCCCAAGCCTGGTTGACCTGCCTTAATCCTGGCGCGTAATAGTTGGTATCGCGTTCAACCCTCCACCGAGGGTCACACTGCTCATTAGTCGTAATCGGGTGTACACCGATACATGGTCCAGTCGACGTAATACCATTACCACCGGAGCCAAAGTTACCGACTCTCAGGCTTCTTCGTTCGTTGAATCGAACCCAGGCAGACATGTTGTCACTGATTTGATATTCAAACTGAATCGAGAAGTTCTGGTCATTGATATCCTCGCCACCCTCTGAACCGGCATGGCCTGGTACCGCAAAATCACGCTTACGTTTTACACCCGTAAACCGATAAGCAAGATCGTCAGTAATAGGACCACTACTCATCCCATACAACTCATGAGTACTGTACTGACCGACAATCAACCGTATTGCGGCTTCATGCTCATCTTGGTTAGGTCCCTTGGTGACGTAGTTAATCACACCACCGATGGAGTTACGTCCGTAGAGCGTTCCCTGAGGGCCACGAAGCACCTCAATACGCTCTAGATCGAACAGACCACTCTCGGTCGCTGCGATACCAAAGTCCCCAGAATAAATACCGTTGTAATACGTTCCGACACCGGCATCCCCGCCCAGTCCCCGGAAGTTTCGTCCGATTCCACGTATCTTAACGTCCCAGTCTGTCCGGGTCGTCGCTGGGATGAAGTTCATCATCTCGTTCGGGCCTTGAATACCCATGTCCGAGAGAAACTCCGAATCCATCGCGGTAATCGAAACAGATGTATCTGATACCGTTGACTCAACCCGCTCACCATAAACCACAACCTCTTCGATGCGTCTCCCCGCATCTTCGTCGTCGGCAAATGCTGGCATCGTCAACAACAATCCAAGCGCAATCAATGCGCCGTTGCGTAACAACCTAATCATTGGCTATCTCCCCAAAAAGCGAGCCGCCAGGCCCGAAAATAATCGAAAAACACTGGTTAGATCCAGTCCTCATTCCAATCTAAAGCCATTCCTCTTCAAAAAAAAAAAGAATAAACTTATACCAACTGCAGACCGTACCAAGCTAAAAGGCAGGAATCAACAGGAATTTGATCGGTATTTTGAGTCTTTAAAACCAAAACTTCAGGAGACTTGGTACATATACAAAGACACCAACTCACTACACCATTAGCAAGAGTGGTTTAACGAAAGTAATTTACAAAAAAAACCTTCGCCGATCCTCCGAAATCAAGCTGAAATCCTTTATTCCAGACAGCCTCAACAACAACCTTTCCAGGGTAGTCCACTCACTACCGCCGACAAAACCACCTTTTGCCTGATGATCGATCAGGGCGATTTCAGACAAAACCAATTCGGGTCTACCGACTCTCGACCCGAACTGAGCGATAAGCTCTCGTTTGTTTGCAGGTATCCCTTGCATCGTCGATCCGATCCTGCGTATTTGCGAAGCCAGCGCGCCCAAAATTGCAAAAAGAGAAACGCCTTCTTCCCTTAGAACATTCAATACATGCGAAGTACGCTCTGCCCTTCCGGCCATCATCGCATCGATCAAATCGAATACGCCAAAACGCGAAGAGTCTTCGACCATTTCGTACAGCTTATCTAGCCCAACTTCTCCCTGAGCCCCACTCAATACCAATTTTTCTATCAATTGAGCTGCGCTCAATAGATTGCCTTCCACTTTTTCGGCGAGATAAGAAAGCGCTTCTCGATCAAGCTGAATCTCTTCCTTGAGAAGCCGCTCATTCAACCATCGCGGAAGCTCCCTCTCCGACACAGGCCACACCAAAATAATTGCGCCGGTCGAGTCAATCGCCTTGAACCAGGCGGAGCTTCTCTGTCTCGGTAAGAGTCGCTCAGTCCGCAGAAGAAGAACGATATCAGCGGGCGGCTTCTCGCACCATTCTCTGAGAAAAACAGATGCCTCCTTATCTAACCTAGTTGCCGGTAACCTCACATCGATCAGCCGTCTTGAAGCAAATAAAGACAGAGAACTGCTCTCTTCGCTGAGACCGTCCCATCCGCCATCGACTCCTAGCTGATAGACGACGCGCTCCGTAAACCCCTCAGATTTAGCAGCCTTTAGAATTTGATCACAGGCTTCTTGCACGATTAACAGCTCATCTCCGCCAACCAGGTAAAGCGGTTTAAGCCCTCCTTCCAGCGCATTAGCAAGATTGTCAGTTTTGATTTGCAAAAGACCGTACCGCTAATTTTCAGGCGCTATGCTAACTCGGCTGATCGCCCGAATCATCTGATCTGCGACACGGTCAACCAGCTCGTCCCGAATCGCCGACTCTTCATTATGAGTGCCCAGCAAATTACTCCGGTCATAAAGAAAAGTATCGGTCCGGCTGACCCAGAACGGTTGGGCGAACTTGCGGCCATCCGAACTCTCAAGGGCATACTTGACTGAATAAACAATCTGATATTCCGCACCCAGCGAACTCACATCGACGGACACCGCCCGTCGATCGGTCTTTTCGGAGAGACACCGCACAACAATGTCCTTATTTGCGCTGCCATTAGCTCTTGAAAGCCCCGCACGCTCCAATCGATCAGCCACACTTTGACAGGCTAAAATCTTCTGGTCTCCCGAAATCGTATACGTCTTAAAATAGGTCCCCGGGTTAGAGCTCTTCAATTGATAACCACATCCCCCCAGACCCAACAGGACAAGTAAGAAAAATGTGTAGTTAAAATTCACCCTGATCAAGAAACGACTAGATTAACCAAACGACCCGGCACCACAATTTCCTTCCTGATCATTTGTCCTTCGATGCTTCGTGCCACGTTCTCATTTTCTTTAGCACAGGCGATGATCTCTTTTTCTGTTGCCTCTGCGGCGACCTCGATCTTACCTCTGACCTTTCCGTTAACCTGGACCACCATTTCAATCTTGCTGGCTTCAAGCGCTTCTTTAACCATTTCTGGCCAGGGTTGTCCCACGAGACTACTCGTTGCGCCCAACCGCTCCCACAAACTTTCACAAATATGAGGCGCGATCGGCGACAGTACTTGAACAGAAATTTTTAGCGCTTCAGAGACGACCGCCCGATCTTCAACGTGTTGCGGTTCGAACTTGGAAATCGCATTACACAATTCCATCACCCCGGAGACCACCGTATTAAACTGGGTACGCCGGCCATAATCATCGTCTGCCCGGCTAAGGGTCTCATAAGATTTACGCCTTAACGACCGCGCTGCATCACTCAATGTTTCATGCGTTATGGAATCTGGCGCATTTTCATCGGCAAACCTTTCGACCAACGCCCAAAGCCTGCGCAAAAAACGTAACGCTCCCTCAAGGCCCGCCTCGCCCCACTCAAAAGATTGGTCAGGCGGCGCGGCGAACATCATGGCAGTGCGCACCGAATCTGCCCCGTACTTATCGAGCAATTTCTGAGGATCTCCAGCGTCTCCAGAAGATTTAGACATCTTCTTGCCACCCTGAAGAACCATGCCCAGCATTAATAATTTTTTAAAAGGTTCGTTCGCCTCAACCAATCCTTCATCGCGCATTAACTTGTAGAAAAAACGCGAATACAGCAAATGAAGAATCGCGTGTTCAATGCCGCCTACATAATGATCAACCGGGGTCCAGTCGTTAGCATGTTGATCAACCATTGCCTGCGGATTATTAGCCGAAGCAAAACGCGCGTAATACCAGGAAGAATCCACAAAGGTGTCGAACGTATCGGTTTCTCTTGTTGCCTGTTCCCCGCAGTCGGGGCACCTAACATTGAGAAATGAGTCCATCTTAACCAGCGGAGATTGAACACCTTCGAACTTAACCTGAGTTGGCAAGACTACGGGTAAGTCTTGCTCAGGAACAGCTACGACCCCACACTGTCGACAATGAATCATTGGAATCGGACAACCCCAATAACGCTGACGAGAAACACCCCAGTCTCGCAAACGATAATTACTGACGCGTCTTCCCAGTTTAACTTTTTCCAAAGAATCGGCAATCTGCTCAAAGGCCTCTTCAGAAGACAACCCCGTATAGGTCCCCGAATTTATTAATCGTCCATAGGGAATAAAGGCTTCGGCAGCTATTTGGGCAGGCTCCTCCCCGACCGACTCGATCACCTGTTTAATCTCTATCCCATATTTGGTTGCGAACTCCCAGTCTCGTTGATCATGAGCGGGAACACTCATCACGGCACCAGATCCGTAGTCAATTAACACAAAGTTAGCGATCCACACGGGCAGTGCTTCGCCTGTTAACGGATGCTCGACTTTAAAGCGGGCCTCAACGCCTAATTTTTCGATGGTTGCCATATCAGCTTCGGCGGTTGAGACCTTCTTCAATTCTGCAACAAATTTTGCGATCTCAGGATTATTTTCGGCAGCTTCTAGGGCGAGCGGGTGTTCTGGCGCTACAGCAAGATAAGTGGCACCCAGCAATGTGTCAGGGCGAGTGGTAAAGACTCTCAGTC
>CAZYHH010000182.1:0-6836 GCA_964647295.1 uncultured Pseudomonadales bacterium | reverse complement strand
TGGTCAATTTCCTCGTCTGACATCGGGCCGCTAAGATTCGTGTACCAGATAAAGAAGACCGCATAAATGACTGCCGCGATTGTTATGATTTGTTTACTAATCATCAGTACATCCACTTGGTTTTTAGTGTTGATTGAAAGAACTATCAGCTTATCGATGATTGTCTTATTGTGCACTTGGTTTGCATTTTTTGTTTATAGGTATTTACATTAAAGTGTCTGTTGGTGAAGTGCGTTTGCTAATGAATTGGAAGTTAGATGAGTGAACCTCTAGAAGGATTTACAGTGGTAGAATTGGCGTCGGCGGTTCAGGGACCGGCTGCGGGTCTTTACTTGCGTGACATGGGCGCAGAAGTACTAAAGGTAGAACCTCCAATAGGTGATTCAAGTCGTTATGGGCGGAATAGAAACAACGAAACGCCAGAGGGCACCTATGGACCGCAGTTTGTTGCAGTGAATCGAGGGAAGCGTTCCTTGTGTATCGACCTGACAACTGATCTGGGGAAAAAAGCGCTGCATCGATTGCTGGAAAAAGCTGATGTAATGTTGACTAATTATCGAATGCCCGCACTTAAGAAGTTGGGATTTGACTATGAGACGCTTCACGAGCTGTATCCTGATTTGGTTTATGCCAACGTAAATGGCTTCGGACCTGAAGGTCCTGACGCCGATAAGGCGATGTTGGACGGAGCGGCAGTAGCGCGTGGCGGAATGCTTTCGTTAACTGGAAAAAAAGGAGAGTTGCCTGTTCTTTTGGGAAGTGTGGTTGGGGACACAGGTGGTGCCATGCAATTAGCACTGGGGGTGCTAACGGCATTGCTAGCCAGAGAGCGACATGGTGGTGGCCAACGGGTGAGTGTGAGCGGGCTTGGTGCGCAGCTGTGGTTTCAGCAGTGGGAGCTGACCCATGAGTCGATGACAGGGAAATTGTTGGAGCGCGATGGTCAACATCATTGCAATCTTCGCGGAGCATATGGTCTGTATGAGACGACTGATTCAAAAGCAATTTTGTTAGCCGCTAGTATGACCCTGGAATCCTGGGATGCTTTTTGCGTGTTCGCAGACGTCCCTGAATTGGTTTTTCATCCAAAACTTCAGACAGCAGGAGGTCGACTGGGAGAGGGCTTAACTGATGCAGAATCTGATGAAATACGTGGAAAACTGGCTGCGGCATTTCTCAAAAAAACTGCTATGGAGTGGGATGATTTTTTGCGGACGCAACCTGAAATCATCTGGGAACGAGTTCGGGATCATCAAGAAGTGTTTGAGGACGAACAAAGTTTGATCAATGGCTATTTTACGAAAGTAAATGTTCCTGGGCTCGGGGAACGCGCGACGGTAGGGAATCTGGTTAAGATGAGCGAAACACCTGGAACTGAGAAGGGGGACCCTCCCAGTCTAGGTGAAGCTAATACAGAGGTTCTGAGAAGAATTGGAATAGATGA
The DNA here is from genome assembly GCA_964647295.1 of uncultured Pseudomonadales bacterium. Taxonomy (GTDB): domain Bacteria; phylum Pseudomonadota; class Gammaproteobacteria; order Pseudomonadales; family Azotimanducaceae; genus UBA4421. The sequence goes on along the minus strand of CAZYHH010000182.1, from coordinate 5,392 downwards.
GGATGAAATACAAGAAATCGATTCTACTGCGGAGGCCGCCAGGGAAGCGGCGATAGCAGCCTTCGCGCAACTGAGCGATGACTAAATACCTTGAGTAGCATTGCTCCTATCAAATAGGCGACTTATTAATTCGCTGACTTGCCGATGGAATCCATGGCTTCTTCTAATGCTGAAGTGCGTTCTTTCCAATTAGATCCGCCAGTTGAAATCCTCAGCGTATTCACCCCTGCCTCTTTAAACGCATTCAAACGTTCCTCGACCATGGATTGGGTGCCAATAAAATTAGACATGGTGATGAGATCATCGGGAACCTGGCGAATTGCCTCTTCACGATTGCCGCTCGCCCATAAGCTTTGGACCTCCTTGGCCACCTCCTCATACCCTGCACGACAATAGGCATCATTATAGAAATTCGTTTTTGCCGAGCCCATTGCTCCCAGTGTGAACGCCATACCGGGTCTCAATTTATTAATCAGTCCTTCTACGTCATCGCTGATTTCAAAATACCCGCCCGCTTGAATGTCTATATCTGCTATGGTTCTGTTCGCTTTCTGAGCGCCTTTATTTAGGTCATCTAGAAAGACACGCGCATGTTCGGGTAGGAAACAGGTGCCAAGCCAGCCATTGGCCAATTCTCCTGTCATCTGTAAGGATTTGGGTCCTAAAGTGGCGAGGTAGATTGGAAGTTCCGGTCGTGGTGGTTGCGAGAGCCTTATCGCTTTACCTTCACCATCCGGCCTAGGTAATAAGTAGTGATCTCCCTCATAGGCGATTTTTTCTCCGGCTAGGGCGATCCTTAAAATCTCGACACACTCTCTCAACCGACCAAGAGGTTTGGCAAAGGAAGCCCCGTGCAGTCCCTCCACTACCTGGGGACCACTTACACCTAGGCCTAAAATGAATCTGCCCTTTGAAACTGTGTCCAGGCTTTGGGCGGTCATTGCCATCATGGATGGGACTCTCGAGCTGATCTGTAATATCCCCGTTCCTAATTTAATTTGTTCAGTTTTGGCTGCGAGATAGGCTAAAGGCACGATGGCATCCATTCCCCATGCCTCTGCTGACCAGGCCTGGTCGACTCCTAATTTGTCGGCGGCTTGAGCGTATTTAACCAACTCATCCCAATCTTCACCGTTGTAGTAAGCCGAACCAATTGAAATTGAAATTTTCATGATTTACTTCCTTTGTTGATGATTTGTATTTTGGCAGGATCACGAAAGGATGTCGAAACAAGCGACTGAGACCTGCTAATGTTTCTCTAGTTAACAAATGGATTAGATAGGTTTTTTGTCAACTTCTTGTGATAATCCTAGAATTAGGTTGGAATAGCGTGCTGGGGTAGGAGTACTGCTAAAGACATTTCGTTTGCAGTATCTATTATTCAAAACGAGCTTTTGTTTGTGGATACTTCACCTCAAACCAAGCAAACTTATTTTTGGAAAACGGAAGATATTGAAATGAACATAATGATGTTATTGGAAATGGTTCAAACGACCTTTCCAGACCGAAAAGCTTTTACCGACGGTAGTTCCGGCGCGAGTTATACCTATCAAGAGCTCTTCGAGGCGGCTCGACGACGAGCAGCTAGCGTCAAAGATTCTGGCGCCTCAAGATTAGTTAAGCTTGATGTCAGTAATCTAGGAACGCCTTTGAGTCTTTTCACAAGTGCCTGGGCGGGCGTTCCATATGTTCCATTAAATTATCGTCTGACCGATGAAGAGATAGAGGCTTTGTTGAAACGAGTAACGCCGGCTTACCTGGTTACAGAGGAGGGTCGCCTCGACACGCTTGGTTCAGTTGACGATGTAGTCGCGAATACAACGACTTCTTTTCTGGATGCAGGGAATCATCCTGAATCGATTGAAGGCGAGTGGTCGATGGACCCCGAGGAGATTGCAGTTTTGCTCTTTACCAGCGGCACAACGGGCACCCCAAAGGCAGCAGTATTAAGACACAAACATCTAGTTTCATATATTTTGGGCTCTGTAGAATTTGCGGGCGCCGGAGATGACGAAGCGGCTCTCGTATGCGTACCTCCTTATCATATTGCAGGGATCGCCGCTCTTTTGAGTTCTGTTTATTCTGGCAGACACGTGGTTCAACTTCCTAATTTTACCGCGGAAGACTGGATAAGATTAGCCAGGGAGCATGCGGTGACAACAGCGTTTGTGGTGCCTACTATGTTGGCCCGTATTGTCGAGATGTTAGAAGGGGAATCTTCTGCAGAAATGCCACACCTAAGAAGTCTTTCTTATGGTGGTGGTAAAATGCCGCTTAGTGTTATCGAAAAAGCTATGTTGCTATTTCCTGATACTAATTTCACTAATGCTTATGGTTTAACAGAAACCAGCTCTACGATTACGTTACTCGGTCCTGATGACCATCGAGAAGCCGTGGCGAGTAGCGAAGAGTCTGTCAGGAGGCGACTGGTTTCAGTAGGTCAGCCACTGCCTGGGATTGAGTTAGAGATTCGAGACGAAGATGGTAAGGTCGTCGCGCCAGGCGAACGCGGTGAGATTTATGTTCGTGGTGAACAAGTTTCGGGAGAGTATGAAGGTAAGGGTTCGGTGGTCGATTCTGAAGGTTGGTTTCCTACTCGTGATGCTGGAAGCGTGGATTCAGAAGGTTTCTTGTTTATTGAAGGGCGAGCCGATGACGTTATCGTTCGTGGTGGTGAAAATTTGTCTCCCGGTGAAATTGAGGACGTTCTCCTTACGCATCCGAGCATAGCCGACGTGGCGGTGGTCGGTATTCCTGATGAACAATGGGGTGAAGGAGTCGCGGCTGCGCTTGTTGCGAAGGATGGCTTTACGATAAACCAAGAAGAGATTAAGGAGTTCGTTAAAGCGGAGCTTCGGAGTTCTAGGGTGCCACAATTGATGGTGGTTTGGGATGAGCTGCCTTATAACGAGACAGGTAAATTACTTCGCCGGGTAGTTAGAGAGGAATTAAGTAAATAGCTCATCCACAAGTCCCCATTTGAGAGCGGTTTGGCTGTCGATTCGTGATCCGGTAATCGCCATATAAGCGGTACGCCAGCGCCCGATCCTTTTGTTGATACTAACGGTCCCTCCTGCTCCGGGAATCAAACCCATCGAGATCTCCGGTAGTTGGAAAAAAGAATCATGGTGCGCGCTGATCGAGTTACTGAAAGCGGTCAGTTCAATTCCGGCTCCAATGCAGGCTCCGTGAACTTTGAAGTGAGTCCTGTCTTGGATTTTAGACAGCAAATGCCCCGCGTTTCTTGTTACACGACTTATATGCGAACTGGACGGATTGGATACTGAACCAAACTCGTCTAAGTCACCTCCAGAACAGAACGAGGGACCTCTGCCACTGACTACGACCTGATTAATTGACCGGTCTGCGATGGGAAGCTGAAGGGCATCGCAAAATCTATCCTTTAGCGTCTCTGAATAGGCGTTGTGCCGTTGTGGTCGGTCGAGGATGATGTTAAAGATGTCATCCTCTCTTTCAATGATTACGTTCGCATCACTCGGTGTTGTATTGTGTTTTGGTTTTCTATTTTCAAGCCAGGATTGAAAAGAACTGCTCTCTAGTAACACGCTATAGGCTAGCGACTCCAATAGTAACCCTTGGTTTGAATCTGATGTCGCATTGGTTCTTAAGACTTGGCAAGCAATGGCTGACGCCTGTGGTTGCTCTTCGATAGAATTTACAACCAGTTCTATTTCGTCCTCGCCGCAAATCAGATCAATCGGTGCGGTTGGGTTGATATCTTGTTCTGAACCCAAGGCGATGATCGGGCAGCGACCTGGGTAGGAGTCTTTAGGCCAATCTCCGGAGCTTTGGGGGTCGACTATTAAGTACGAACAGCCGTGAGACAACGAAAGCTCCTCTGCTAAAATAGGATCTGATAAAAGATTAGTCAGTTCTTTGCGAGAGATGACCTTGTACATAGCCAACAGTATACATTCTATTATGTTGAACCAGACGCAATATTGCTCGTCTCGATTTTTTCGAGACTCAGGGTGCTAGCTAGGTGTTAATTAAGAACGTATTGATCGCTGATCAGCTTGTCGATATTCGATTTGATAAGCTGATCGAACAAATCCAAACCGGATTGGTGGCATCGGACGAGGAGGTGGTTCTTGATGCCCAACAATCTGAAGTGCTGCCCGGTTTACATGATCATCACTTTCATTTTTTTGCGAGTCTAGCCAGGGATTATTCAATAGACTGCGGCCCACCTAAAGTGAACAATTTATCGGATTTGAGAGAGTCTCTGCGAGTGGTTCGAGACCCGTTAAAATGGGTTAGAGGCTTTGGCTACCATGAATCGGTTGCGGGCGAACTAGATCGGTTTGGTTTAGATAAGATCGTTGATGATCGGCCAGTTCGTGTTCAGCACCTTACAGGTAAGATGTGGATCCTCAATTCGCGGGCTTGTGAACTCTTAGAGATCGACAAACACTGTCAACTAGAGGGTGTGGAAACTGATGGAAGTGGAAAGCCGACTGGTCGGCTATTTCGATTAGATGGCTGGTTGAGAGAGAGAGTCCGGGAAGAGAATCGAGGGTTTGTTGCGCCTTTTTCTGAGAAGCTCTTGCGGTTTGGTATCACCGGATTTACCGACGCATCTTATACCAACAATTTTGAGACGAGAGCCTATTTTCAGGAACTAGAGTCAGCGGGGGATATTAAGCAGCGACTGGCTTTGATGGGGGATGAGACTCTTGAGGATGGATTCTTGAAGGTGATACTGGATGAAGACAGGCTTCCAGCACTGGATGAGTTGGTTGCCCGCATAAGTGCTGCCCACGACGTGGGGAGGGGCGTGGCTTTTCACTGTGTTACGGATTTGGAGTTGCTCTTTGCTTTAGAGGCGCTGCGAAGTTCGGATGGCCCTAAAGGTGATCGGATCGAACACGCGGCGTTGGTAAGTCCTGAACAAATTAAGGCAATGCGAGAACTGGAAGTTTTAGTTGTTACTCAGCCGGGTTTTATCCTGGCTAAAGGAGATCAATATTTGGCTGAAATACCTGCCGAAGATCACCCGAATCTTTACCGCTACAAGAGCCTTTTGGACAATGGGATAATGGTTTTATCGAGCTCCGACAGTCCATACGGACCAATCTCTCCTTTTGAGGTGATTGAGGCTGCGACCTGTCGCGAGACTCGGGAAGGTAAAGTGATTGCCCCGGAAGAAGTGGTTTCAAGAGAGGAAGCGCTTAGTGGATATTTGAAACCGCCGAACCAGCTTAGAAGTTCGCGGAGATCATTGAGCGTGGGTGATCCCGCCGACCTTTGTATATTAGATGGCTCTATGTCCAGTCATTCTAAATTACCGAAAGACTATTTTGTAAGGCAGACGTTCGTCGATGGCGAGCTTTGTTATTCTGCGAGCTCTGCAAGAATTTCTTGAGTATGT
>CAZYHH010000181.1:0-6866 GCA_964647295.1 uncultured Pseudomonadales bacterium | reverse complement strand
CACAACCTCAAAAGACTCAGCAAGCGAAAGCAGCCTAGCCGATTGCATACTAACCAGATCGTCTAAGACCACACTAAACGGGATCATCAACGCCGGTCTTTTGACGACGGCATAAGGCATTCCCCCTCCCACTGGCCTCGCGATCACAAATATCGTCGATTTATCAGGAATTTTGTTTTTGCTATTAATTGTAATAAACACTCCCCCGATATCTGCCGACAGGTTGTTCCTTGCCTCGGCCACCAACGCGGCGAGCACCCTTTGTCGTATCGAGTTAGTGCTTGCTGAGATGGCTTTACTCAATTCGCTAATAGCCGTTAACATTTCACCATTTTTTAGCGCAGCGAACCCCAATACTTCTCTTGCAGCAATATGGCCCGGATCTAATTCCAGAATATCTTTGATAATTTCTTGGCTCTTAGAGTCCACTTCGCCACTCTCAAGGTAGCGCGCTTGTAGCCAATAACTCAAGACATTGAGATCGCTCCTGATCAAACGATTAGCTTGAGAGAACGCATCGCTGGCTTTGCCATAAGAACCGACCTTCAAGTGAGCATGTCCGAGCAGATACCAGCTTTTACCATCTCCTTCACGTCGTTCAACCCTCTGCACTAAACGCTTCGTCCAATCCTCAAGAGCCAATTTCTCTTGCTCGGGATCAAGCGCTAACAACTGCTCCGCACCTTTGATTTCAATCAAATTGTGCCCCCCTACGACCCAATAAGAGCAGGCTCCAAACAATGCCATAAGAAAAGCCACACCAACAAAGCCATTTAAATTAACTCGATCACCACTTTTATTTTCGTCGGCCACTTCGTTTTTTTGTTCCTGCTCTGAAAGGAAAATCGATCCGAGCTCATCTTTGAGCTCGGATGAAATTTCATTTTCGATTACGTTTTCTTCTAATTCGCTTAACTGGTCTTTGAAGAGCTGTTTTCGATAATCGAGTTCATCAAAACCCTCAGACTCAAGAGCGTTTTGCCTGAATAAAGGTATAGCCAGGAAAATTAGTGCAGCCGAGACAAATGCAAGGATCAGAACAAAAAAAATCATTTATCGTCGATGTTTCTAAGCTTCTCACGATCGGTCTGAGACAGCTTGATAATTGACTGGGAAAACGATCGTTTCTGCAAAGAATAAATGAGCAATACACCGGATAGCAAAAACAATACAGGCATAAACCAAATCAGCCACGTCTTTTTCGTTAATGGCGGGTCATACAAAACAAAATCACCGTATCTTTCCTGAAGATATTCTCTAATCTCGTCATCAGACATCCTCCTCTCAACCAAAAGTCGATGTACCGTACGTCTCAAATCCTGAGCAATCGGTGCATCGCTGCCTGCAATATTTATATTGAGGCACTTAGGGCAGCGAAACTCTTCTATTAAACTCCTATAGCGGAGTTTTTGTTCATCGCTAGAAAATTCGAAAACATCAACCGGTCCCGAAGCTTGAAGTGGGCCCGACACCAATAGAAAAACTCCACACCAGATGACTCTCTTAACCATTTTGTTGAGAGGAAGATAAATTCTAAAGCCCTCGAGTGATCGACCGAATCTGATCTTCCCAAACCCGATTGGTGATTGCTCCCACCCGCTTATAAACGATGGAGCCGCTTCGGTCCAAAATAAAAGTCTCAGGAGCACCATAGACTCCCAATTCAATACCTAAATCGCCCTTTGGGTCCTCAAGAACCTTATCAAAAGGATTGCCGTGCTCGGTCAGCCAATTAATAGCCTTCAATCGGTCATCCTTGTAATTGATTCCAATCATTTGAAGATCAGTGGTTTCGGATATCTTATTCAATTCCGCATGCTCAGCCTTACAAGTCGGACACCAGGTAGCCCAAACATTCACCAGAGTTGGTCTTCCGACTAAATCATCTCGGACAATTGCTTCATCAGGATCAAATAACGACTTCGATTCAAAATCGGGAAAAGGTTTACCAATCAAGGCCGAAGGAAGTTTATCTCGATCCTTTAGCCCAAGCCCAAAAAAAGAAAAGCAGACTATGACAACAAAAACAAAAAGTGGAATCAAAAATCGCATAGTCATAAATCTGCAATTCCATGAGATGAGACTGGAGTCTGTTCGGGTCTAGTCTTATCGACTTTTCGCCGGCGATGTCTCAAATCGACCGCAGAAAGAAACCCTCCAAAGGCCATTAACAGACCGCCGAACCAGATCCATCGGACAAATGGCTTGTAATGCAAGCGCACAGCCCATGCATCCCCTGACAAAGGCTCACCCAGAGAAATATATGTGTCCGATAAAAATCCTGGATCAATACCTGCCTCGGTCATGACTTGACGGCCAGAATAAGTTCGTTTTTCCGGCAATAGCTGTTTCGATTGTTCTCCTTCTTTCTCTACATCGAAGACACCTCTTTTCGCTTGGTAGTTCGGCCCTGCCACGTTAATCACTTCTTTGAATCTAACGATTAAGGGGCCTACCTTTTGTTCGTCTCCCGGTGCCATCCGAACATCTTCTTCTATCGATAGCACGGAAGTGCAAGCAATTCCAATAAGTGTGACGGACAAACCCAAGTGCGCCAACACCATACCGAGGTATGAACGACTCAAAGAAATCGATTCTTGAACACGCCTATAAACATCTTGTACGTGATTCACCACAATCCAAAAGGCCAAACCGCAACAAAATACCGCAGCTGTCAGCACAAAATCGAGCATATAAAAAACAATCAATGTCAACGCAACTGTAAAAGGCATTAGACCCTTTAGCCGTTTGCCCATGTAGCTAAGATTGGTCCTCTTCCAATTCAGTAAAGGGACCAAGCCGACGGCTGCGGCTAAAATCAACATCAAAGGTATAAAGAAAAAATTAAAGAAAGGTTTGCCAATTGAATAAAGATCGCCCGTGACGACCTCATATCCTATCGGCGCGAGAGTTCCCCACAAAATCATCACCATAGACGAGATCAGCAAGACATTATTGATCTGCATAAAAAACTCGCGGCTGAAATAAGAATAACGAATTGGTACGGAGGTCTCTGATGCTCGAAGAGCAAACAAAAGCAAAGATCCACCAACAACCACGGTCAAATAGCCCAGAATATAGGTGCCTCTCTCGGGATCTACAGCAAAGGAATGAACAGAGGTTAGAACGCCAGAGCGAACGATAAATGCTCCTAGCAGCGAAAGGGAAAAACAGGTCACGGCCAACAGAACCGTCCAGTGTTTGAAGGCTCCTCGCTTTTCAGTCACGGCCGCAGAATGCACTAATGCTGTAGCAGCTAGCCAGGGCATAAAAGATGAGTTTTCCACCGGATCCCAAAACCACCACCCACCCCATCCAAGCTCGTAATAAGCCCACCAACTTCCCAACAATATCCCCAATGTCAAAAATGACCAGGATAGATTAACCCAGGGTTTTACGAGTCGCGCCCAAGAGGAGTCAATGTTTTTCTGTAACAAGCCTGCCACTGCAAAGGCAAAAGGAATCGACAATCCAACGTAACCCATATACAGCAATGGTGGGTGAACGATCAGACCAAAATCTTGCAGAACGGGGTTCAGGTCCGCTCCCTCTATTGGGGTGAGCGGAATGAACCGATCAAAAGGATTGCTTGTAAAAATGGCAAAACAAAGGAAACCCAAGTTTAAAAGACATAGCGTGGACAGGATATTACTTAGAAAATACTTGGGATAGCGGAAACGATTAAAAACGACCGCCAGCATCCAGGCGGTCATGATCCATATCCACAGCAAGAGCGAGCCTTCATGCCCTCCCCAAACCGCGCTTATCTTGTATTGCCAGGGCAAAATCGAATTGGAGTGATTAGCAACATACGCCACGCTAAAATCATCGACCAAGAAAGAAAATACCAAGCTCACAAAAGCTAAAAGAACGAAAACAAACTGCCCAACGACCAAAGAGTAGACAGACGCCTGTAGCTTTTGACTATTCTTTAGATTGCCTAAATAACCCGTAATGGTTCCTCCCAAAGCGAGCGCAGCGGCGAAACAAAGACCAAGCTGACCAATCTCTGGAACCATACTATCCCTCGGACGTGCTTTTCTGTTTTTCTTCTGCGAGACTCATCAATTCAGGAGGCATGTAATTCTCGTCGTGCTTGGCGAGGACTTCTTTTGCCTCGAACGATCCATCTTTTTGCAGCTCTCCCTGAACCAATATTCCTTGACCCTCACGAAATAAATCCGGGAGTATACCCGTATAGTGAACAGTAAACTCAGAACCTGCACGATCGGACAACACAAAGGAAAGCTTCAGACTATCATTCATACGTGTTAATGAGCCCTCTTCTACCATCCCGCCAGCCCTAATGTTAGTTTCTATGGGAACAACTCCCGAAACCACTTCGTTCGGCGGATAAAACATGTTGAGATTTTGTTCAAGCGCGCCAAACAAAGCGGAAATCGATGCCGCAACACCAATCAATAAAAATGACGCCATAAATAGTCGATTCTTTCGTTTAGGGTTCATCTGCACCATTAGTCACCATTTGTTTATCCGCAGACCAAGACAGTGATTTTTTTTGTTTCCTAAGCAGGCTACGCACAGAAAAGTAGTTACCAAACACTATTAACAGCGCAGCTAGATAGGACATCCAAACATATAGACCATGACCATCCATAAACAAAATCTCTGAGATCGAATCAAAATACATCAAATCACACCATCTTTAACGCTAGCTTCTTAACCCAAGCTGTATTCGCTTCTCTTCGCAATATTTCTGCACGCATTCTAGTCAATATATTGTGCGCAGCAAAAAAATAAAACCCTAACACCATAACTAGTGCTGGCAGCCACATCTCAGGTGGCATTGTGGGTTTTTCGGTCAAAGTAAAAGTGGCCGGTTGATGGAGCGTTGTCCACCAATCTACAGAGTACTTGATGATGGGAATGTTCACTGTGCCAACCATGGCAATTAGGCCGCTCGCTTTAGCGCGGAGTTCGCTATCCAATATGGCCTCTCTGATCGCAAAAATGCCAACATATAAAAACAATAAGACCGTTGTCGATACGATCCTTCCATCCCACTCCCACCAGGTACCCCAGGTAGGCTTACCCCAAACCGCTCCGCTAAACAGTGCTAGTAACGTGAGTGACATACCCAAAGGCAAGCATGCCTCAATCAATACATCCGCTAACTTCATTCGCCAGACGTAAAGCACAAAGCCTCCAACCCCCATCGCCAGATATAAACTCTGACACAACATAGCAGCTGGCAAATGAACATAAAAAATCCTGAAGCTATTACCTTGCTGGTAATCGGGCGGCGCAAACAACAAACCCCAGACGAAGCCTATTCCTAATAATGCGAAAGCCAAGACGCCAAAAAATCTAACCCAACCACCAGAATAATGAAAAAACCACCGAGGCGAACCAAGGCGATGCCACAACTCTCTGATTTTCACATCTTACTCCTATGAGCCATCTCAAATCGTGCCATTAATCCATCGCCAAGCTAATTCTAAGACCCAGCAAAATCGCAAACGGCGCTAAAGTTAATGAGGCGACGCTAGTAAATAATAACCAATACAGGCTGGGGATGTTTGCAAAATCAACCAATTCCGACTGAGAAACATCCACACCAAATATAAGAACCGGTATATATAGGGGAAGCACAAGCAACGCCAAAAGAACCCCTCCTCTACCCATGCCAACCGTGAGCGATGCCCCTATTGCACCTAAAAAACTGAGTGTCGGCGTACCAACCAATAACGCGACACAAATATTCCCCAACAGTTCACTGGGGACTCCCATCAAAACCGCCAACAAAGGTGAAAGTAGGCTTATCAGTAACCCAGTCACCACCCACTGTATTAAAACCTTTAAAAAAATGATCAAAAAAGGAATTTCAGCGGAGACAAAAATCTGTTCAAGCAACCCATTTTCAAAGTCTCGTCTAAAAGTCGAATCTAAGGAGAGCAAATTAGCGATCAAAACCAGCAACCAAAGCATGCCCAGGGCGCTGCGATCAAACCCATCTTCATAAGAGCCTGAACCAAGGTTAAACAACAGGACACCCAAAAACACAAAGGCCACGGGATTGATAATGGCAGAACGATTACGAACAACCGTGCGCCACTCGCGAATCCAAAGTGAAATCATCACGTCTGGGAAGCGGCCGAGGGTTTTATGGCTATCGACTTCTTGCCCGAGATCTGGAGAGGCAAATGCGTGGCGCACACTACCAACCCGCCGGCTTCACATTTTTCTTGAATCAGATCAGTTACCAGATCAATACCTTGCGTATCCAACAAAGTAAAAGGCTCATCCAAGATCCAGATCCGACGCTTACTCAACATCCAGCGTACCATTGAGACACGCCTTTTCTGGCCTTGCGACATGCGCGAACAGGAAATATGAGCGTACTCAACCATACCGACCCGAGTTAACGCGTTTCGTGCAGAATCTTCTTCAAATAGCGAACCTTCTAAGCCCAAAAACCATTCTATATTTTCGAGAGGATTCATTAAATCATCTAATCCCAATTTGTGACCTTGGTAAAAATAGTCCGCGCACTCAAAGCGACCCTCATATTGATCATGAAGTCCCACGAGTGTTTTCAACAGAGTGCTTTTACCCGAGCCATTAGGGCCCACCAATTCAAGGCAATCGCCAGTTTCTAGGCAAGCACCTAGGGGACTAAAGAGCGCCAACTCATCCCGCAACACGACAAGGTCAATTAATTTCAACAAATTGAGGACACGATGGCTATCATGCTTAACAGTATGACCAAACCCTTAAATCAAGCCAATTTCTTTTCCAAAAGAAACCAATGCTCAACAGACAAAAACCGTTACTGAATATCCAGGTTAAAACCGATGTATATTTGCCTAGGCATAGCCGGAAAATAGCGATAACCGCCAAAGGCA
>CAZYHH010000180.1:0-6867 GCA_964647295.1 uncultured Pseudomonadales bacterium | reverse complement strand
AATTTTATTTCTCCTTGATCGTACTTTTTCCTCATTTCTTCACCTGGATACCCATATTCAATCGGAACAATTGATTTTTCATCTAAACATCCAGGGCATTTCTTTCCATCACGATATTTTTTCATGGTTTAATTTTTTTCTGCAATCCTCAATATATAGGAATACAAACAAATTACGGTAAAAAAGTATGGCTATAGATATGAGATCGGTTTCAGCAGCTGAATTATCGGTGCTAGAAACCAATAAGGTTTTAAAGAATACCTACTTATTGCTCTCCGCAACGCTAGGTTTTAGTGCGCTAACGGCGCTATTTTCAATGTCATTGAACATTGGTGGAATGATGCCTTTAATCATGATACTTGGCGCTATGGCACTAGGTATTTTTGTGTTGCCTAAGACGGCCAATAGCGCAGCTGGGATCGGCATGATATTCCTGATTACGGGTATGTTGGGATTTGCGATCGGGCCGATGCTCAATATGTACTTAGGCCTTTCCAATGGTTCACAGGTGGTGCTAACGGCGCTTGGAGGTACCGCAGCGATATTTGTTGGACTTTCGGCATACGCGGTTAATTCTAAGAAAGATTTCAGCTTTATGGGCGGAATGTTGATTGGTGGAATGATTACGGTTTTTGTTTTGATGCTCGCCAACCTATTTTTAGAGATGCCTGGATTCCAACTGATTATTTCTGGCTTTGTCATCATGTTGATGAGTGGCTTTATTTTGATGGATACGTCTCGAATTGTGCTTGGCGGTGAGACTAACTACATCATGGCCACATATGGAATGTACTTAAGTATTTTCAATATTTTCATTCACCTATTGGCGATCCTGGGTATTATGTCTGAGGATTAAATGTTGAGTTGATTGGTAAAAGCCTGGCTTTAGTCCAGGCTTTTTTTTGGAGCGATGATGGACTGGACAAAAATCTTATGGGCCGTGACATTGATCGCATTTATTGCGGTTTTGGTGCCCCAGTGGTTGCGCTGGCGAAGAGATGCTCCAGAAGCTGAGCCGGGTGCTTGGTCGAGCGCCATGTTGCCGATTGGGGGTGTGGTTTTATTTGTGCTCTTGCTGATCCTTTCCGTGCAAAACTAGATCAGTAAAGTTCACCGGGTTAGCGATTGGTCAATAGCGTATAGAGTTTTGTCAGCTGATCAGGTAGATCGTTCATTTCTTCAATGACCATATAACGTCCGTTTGGGCACATCCGTTTTAAATAGTCGTGCCCTGACCGGTCGACCGTAATACAAAATGTCTCGATGCCCTTGCGTTCGGCTTCTTCCAAGGCTTTTGCGGTGTCCTCTACTCCGTAGTCGTGATTGCCTCTTTCGGGACCATAATCACAATCTTGAGGAAACCCGTCGCTCAGGATGATCAAGATTTTCATGGCCTGTCCGGATTGAGTTAGCTTGGTAACACCGTGACGGATCGCAGGGCCCATCCTTGTGGAGCGTTTCGGTGACATTGAGACGATCGACCGAAGCGTTGATGTGGTGAATTTATCATTGGGCTCTTTAGCAACAAATAACTCGACACAATCTTTGCCATATCCTGAAAAGCCGTAAATACCATAGCTATCGCCGAGCGCATCCAGTGCCGAGGCCATCACGACCATTGCTTCGCGCTGAACGTCGATAATTTTTCGTTTCGGCTCTTCCTCGTCTAGCTGGTCGGCTGTGATCGCATCCCAGGGGTCTCGGAGATTGTCGATCATCTCCTTTTCTTCTTCAGTTAGGGGGACTGGCTCTACTTTTTCGATTGGATCGTCGGTTGAGGCCGATAGATCAACCAAAAACACCGCGCAGACATCCCTGTGCATCCGCTCTTTTCTTGAGTAAAAGCGCTCATCTGGGCTCTGACCTGCGCGCAAATCCTGTCTTGCTTCGATGATGGCGTTTAAATCCAATTCGTCGCCGTCTTGCACTCGCTTGACGCGCTGCAGGCCGGTAGGTCTGATCTGTTCTAGCTGGCGTTGTACGAGCGGCCGGTAGTCGCGAATAACTTGGTTTAGCTCGTCAATGTCCTCTTCGTCAGCCGCCACTAGTGGCTCCTCGAACACTCTGCACCAGTGGCGAAGGTAGCTTCGACTTGTATAGTCCCATTCGTCGTAGCGAAAGCTGCGTGAGATCGATTGGTCCGGTCCCATGGCATGTTGGATAGAAGAACGCTCCATATCAATTCGTCTCTTGAGCTGGTCTTTGCTTTCCTCTAGAGATTTTATGTCTAGGTCTTCTTCTCTGACCGACCCGCCAGCGTTTTCGCTCAGCTCTGCCTCCACTTCATCGCCTTCGAATTTATCAAAGGAAAATAACGCGGACTCGACTTTTTCCATGTCTTCTTCCCACTCTTCAAGCCTCTGCTCTCTGTTGAGCCAATCACCGAGCTGCTCGCCCTCTTCTTCGAAGGCGAGGGTATCGCTGGAAACGAAATACGATTCGACAAGCGTATAAAGATCACACAGTCGATGGGCGCTATCGTAGACTGTTTTTTCGTCCTGTTTGAGCTCATCCATTGCTTTGTAGAGCGTCGCCCACTGAGGATCACAGTCATTTCCCTGGAGGTGATTTTTTGCGTTTTCGAGAGGGTCTTGAGTGGGATACGAGTCGCGACCAATGTGCTCAAAATAGACTTCTATGTGACGCTTTAGGCCAGGGTACCGCCTAAGCAAATGACCGATCACCCTCGCTTTTTCCAGCAGAAAGAAAATCTCAGATGCCAGCGAAGGTTTGGGGAAACAACCAAACAAGAGATAATAATCTCCCGTTCGCGGGGTAAGATCTCTGGGAGTTGTGTAAATCGCTCTGAGGGCCTCGATACGATTCAAAGCCTGCTCAAAGCGAAACTGGAAAGTGCCGCATTCGCGTTGCCCAATTTGTTCCATGACTAAAAAACGATAGCTCGCGCTGGACGGAGCGTTGAGCTCATTGGGCAGAAATATGGTGTCTTGTGTTTGTCCGCTACCCAGCAGGTCGAGCGTCAATCCCAAGCGGCTGACGAACTCATCGCTTGCCTTGATATGCAGGTATCTGCCCGCAATGCCCTCTGTGAAAAGGGTGAGGGTTTCCTCAATGTCCGCCAGTTGTTGCATTGAAGGCTAGGGCAATATGACGTCTACGATATCTGCAACCGCCTGCTGGACGGTCTTGTCATCGGAGACTGCGCTAATGATAGCCGCCTCGGCCGCGCGCCTCGGGTCGATGTCTCTGGCCATGAGCTGTCCGGCATAAATCAAGAGCCGGGTGCTGACGCCTTCTTCAAAACCGTGTTGTTTGAGGTTTCGGACGCGCTCACCGATCACGGCTAGTCGTTCGGCACCGTCTGCTTCAATCTGGGCTTCATGCGCAATGATCGTGGTTTCCAATTCCACGGATGGGTAATCGAACTCGAGACTCACAAAGCGCTGTCTCGTGCTTGGCTTGAGGTCTTTGAGGACGCTTTGGTAGCCCGGATTGTATGAGATAACTAACAAAAACTCGGCATGGGCCGCTACCAGCTCACCGGTCTTGTCGATCGGGAGGATCCTTCTGTGGTCGGTTAGCGAGTGTATTAGAACGGTGGTGTCTTTCCTTGCTTCAACAATTTCGTCCAGATAACAGATGGCACCGGTTCTGACGGCTCTGGTCAGTGGTCCATCACTCCATACGGTTTCGTCACCCTTGAGAAGGTATCTCCCCACCATATCGGTTGCGGTTAGGTCTTCGTGACAACTGACGGTGACGAGCGGGACTTCGGGGATTTCAGATTTTCCTTGATACAGTTGCCAAGTCATATGCTCTACAAATCGTGTTTTGCCGCAACCGGTTGGACCTTTAAGAAGTATGGGGAGTTTGGCTTCGTAAGCCGATTCAAATAAGCTGATTTCGTCTTTTAAAGGCAAATAGTAAGGCTGTCCGCCCAGTGTTAGCGAGTTCATTGAAAAAAAATCCTATGTTGTGGGTGAAAACTGCTCGTTTCCCCGCCGATATGTAAAAAAGTTAGTTGCTGGGTTTCTGTTGACTAGGGGACGCCTGTACATTTGGTGAGACAGCGAACGAACCTCATGTTCGATTTCGTAAAGTAGTTCTCCTGAGTCAGGATCGACTATTTTCTCAAATCGATATTGAAACTGGTCGGACTCCTCGCTGATGAGGTCTCGATCCGCTAGCCATTTGTGCGGTCCGGAAAAATCTGAGACATAGATTGCGATGTGGTGTCCGTCATAGTCTGGCAAGGGCTTGTCCGTTTCGCTATATATCAGTTCTTGGTTGTGGCCCATCGCGATGCGCGCTGAGTCTGAATCGATGGTCGCAGGGCAGCCCATCACTGATGTATAAAAATTAGCTATCCCTTTAGCCGTGCCGGGTGGTACATCAAACTGGACGTAGGGCATACCCAGGTCCATGGATGAGAAGGTTCCCGATTCGAAGGCCTTGATGGTATTACCGTAAGGGCAAGTCAGCTCTACGTGATTTCCGTTTTCCTGGTACTTGAATGCCGTGTCATCCAGAGCCTTGGATGCGAAGCTTAGCCGTTTCATCAACCCTTCCAGTTCCGGGACTACCACGCCAACGTGACCTCTTAGCACCTGCGGCGTGCTAACGGGCAAATGAAATTGTTGGTCGCCAAGATTCACCCACATGTTGAAGGTGCCAAAATCGATATATGGATCCCTGGTGAACCCAAGGCCCGTTACATAAAACATGGCCGCTAGGCCTTGGTCGGGGACCGTAACATTGACATGTTCGAGGAGCTGGACATTACCTACGTCCTCTTTGGTTCGATCAAAGTGCTTTGTTTTACCCATGATGAATCCTCAGTTCCTGTGCAACTATACAAGAAAAGTACAGAACTTGGACCCCGCGCTTTGTGTCTGTCGTTAAACTTGATTAGGATCAAGTACTGTTTTATTGAGTACGGACAATGGCTGAGACAGATGAACTGCTTGATGCGACGACCGCGCTTGTTCCGCCACTGTTAAACGGCTTGGAGGCCTTGGGTTATGCGGGTCGGCACATGCATCCGCCAAATTTATCATCTCTGGTAGAGTCAGTTCAGCCCTATCGAGAACCCCTGAAGGAAGGCATTTCGGCGTTTGACGATATTACTTGGCCGGAGCACTTGCACCGATTTAGAGATCACGTTAGGGAATCCGCCGACCTGGCCATGCAGTCCTTCAATGAGTTTTTAAGCTCGGTCAATCAGAGCCAGCCACCGATGGCGGCCTACCGCGCGATGGGGTACAGCACAAAGGCAGTCGAGACTTTGTATCCGGTGTCGATGATGCTCCCTCCGGTTAGTCGATTTTTTTTAGATGTTGGTGACAGAGAAGATGAACAGTTAATACAGAAACTGGCGGCATCTGATGGTACTAAGGAAAACATCGGTGTCATGCATGCGAATAATAACCGAGAGGAGCGAGGCGGTTTTTCGATGTACGTACCAGAGTACTATTCAAATGAAAAAGTGCCCTTGGTCATCTGTATGCACGGGGGTAGCGGCCATGGTAGAAGTTTTCTTTGGACTTGGCTGCGCACTGCGCGGTCGCGTAATTTAGTCTTGATCAGCCCGACATCGGTGGATGGAACGTGGTCACTAATGGGCGAGGATCGTGATAGTGCGCTATTGGACCGACTGGTTGATTATGCCTCGAAAAATTGGTCGATTGATGAAAGTCGGATCTTGCTGACGGGTATGTCTGATGGGGGAACCTTTAGTTACGTTTCTGGCTTGAGATCGAACGCACCGTTCACTCATTTGGCACCTTGTTCGGCTTCTTTTCATCCGATGTTGGTTCAAATGAGCGATCAAGAACGAATAAAGGATTTACCAATTTATTTGATGCACGGAGCGCTAGACTGGATGTTTCCGGTGGAAATGGCCAGGGAGGCAAGAGACACCTTTCAGGCAGCCGGTGCGCTGGTGGAGTATCGTGAAATCGCGGACCTATCACATACGTATCCTGCTGAAGAAAATCCGAAAATAATTGACTGGCTGATGAAGTAAATAATGCCTGATGTGCGTGTCGTTGATTTCGAAGCTCACTATGCCGGTGATTTTGCGGAACTTAATTATCAGTGGATAACCGAGTACTTTCAGATCGAAGCAGAAGACAGAAAGGCACTCGAGCATCCAGAGGAATATGCGATCTTGCCGGGCGGGAATATCTTTTTCGTTTTGGAAGATCTGATACCTGTCGGTACTGCCGCAATGGTTCCGACCGACGCGAAGGTAGAGGCAGACGAGCTTGTGTTTGAGCTCGCAAAGATGGCTGTAGACAGAGGGAAGCGAGGCAAAGGTTATGGTGTGCTACTGATGGATCGATGTATTAGCTTTGCGCGCGAGCAAGGTGCCTCGGAAATCATGTTAGTGACGAATGATATTTTGTTACCTGCGCTATCACTTTATGAGCGTGCCGGTTTTTGCGCGGTCCCGGAGTACTCCGACGCGAGGTATGAAAGAGGTAATCTTGAAATGAGACTGCCCCTGAATCATTGAGCTTTTTTGGTCCGAGACCTCTTTAATTAAGTCGGCTTAAGGTTTGGTTCAAAATCCTCGCTTAAGCCCCGGCAGAAATACTGAAGTTTAGTTTGGCGGCTTTCTTATATGCCTCTCGCTCGCAGTTTGATTGTGAATATTTGGTGAGTCTTTCGTTGAGGTCGATCCCGTACGCTTTTGCCCAGGTTAAGACGCTGGTCAACATGAGGTCCGCCGCGCCAAAGGTGTCTGAAATGAGATATTCGTGATCGGAAAGATGGTTTTCTGCAAAACGTATCTGTTTTTGAAATCCCTCGATTGCCGCGGTGATCGCGGCCGGGGCCTCTCCATATATTGCAGAAAGGTCGCGATGCTTTCGTAAGATGTATAGGGTGTGCGCGTCGAGTTCC